>CAJQNH010000123.1 GCA_905479615.1 uncultured Eudoraea sp. | reverse complement strand
TGAGGATGGAGGTTATTGGGATAATCAAGGATTTGGAACTACAAATTGGCCAGCTTGTGGTGAAATTGATATTATGGAGCATTGGGGTAGTAACCAAAATTATGTACAAAGTGCCATGCATACTCCTTCAAGTTATGGTGGTACAATTAATCTTGGAGGTCAAACTATTCCAACTGCCTCAAGTGCGTTTCATGTATATACCTTGGATTGGTCTGAAGAAAAAATGGTTTTTAGAGTTGATGGTGTAGAACATTATACCTATAATCCAACCACAAAAAATTCAGACACATGGCCTTTTGACACTGAACAATATATTTTACTAAATATAGCTATACAGCCAGGTATTGATCAAGCTTTTACACAAAGTGCAATGGAAATAGATTATGTAAGAGTTTATCAAGAAACCAGCTTATCGGTATCTGATTTGGATAATAATGAGGTTGCCTTATTTTTTCCAAATCCTGTTGAAGATAAATTAACTATCCAGCTGCCTACAAATTTAGTTGGGGCAAAGGCAATAATTTATTCAGTTCTAGGGCAAGAACTCAATTCATTTGTCCAAACAGAATCCCGAATGGTAGTTGATATATCTCATTATGAACAAGGTATCTATTTAGTGAGATTGGAAGCTAAAAATAGCATTACTTCTTATAAAATTATTAAGAAATAATAATTTCAATTAATCAATATTTTAATTAGATGATTTATTAATATTTCCTCAACAATCAAATTTTATTTAAATCTTTAGAATTCCAAACTAATTTTGGATAATCCTTGTATTGAACGTTGATTGGAAAAGTATACCAAAATTAAATAAAAACTACTTACAACAACGTGTATAATTAACCCGCCCGTACCGAACGGCACGTTCGGGCGGGTTGCTTGGTTCTAGCCTTCTTACGAAAATCCTAATGGATTTTCTATTCGGTTTGTATTTGCTAAATTAGTTGCTGAAACACGCAACGAAATCATACACAAACACGTTAGCAAAAATTAAAAATAACAACAAACCAAAAAATAACATTATGGAACATTCAAATTACAACGCAATACGAGAATATGAATTAGATACTTGGACAAGATGTTCATCAAGTTATAATGAAACTTGGGCTACATTGACAAACGAAACGCTTCCATTGTTAATTGATAAAACTAACACAAACAATAATATTTCAGTTTTAGATATTGGCTGTGGTGCTGGAAATTCAACTAAAATGATTAGTGAAACTAGAGCAGATGTTATTGGAATTGATTTTTCTGAGAAAATGATTAATGTGGCTAAAAATGTTTATCCAAATATAACATTTAAACAATCTGATGCCGAAAACATACCGCTTGAGGACAATTCAACCGATGTTGTAATTGCAAACTTTGTTGTTCATCATTTCGCAGAACCAAGTAAGGTCTTTAAAGAAATAAATAGGGTTTTAAAATCAAACGGCAAGTTTGCCTTTGCAGTTTGGGGAGCTAACGAAGAGCAAAGTTCGTTAGGAGCTTTTTTTCAAGCTTTTGCTAAACACCACGAACTAACCGAGCTTCCTCACGGACCACTTTTTGGAATTACAGATTTTGAAACATATAATAACCTAGCTAAAAATGCTGATTTGAAGAATTTTAAATTAGAAAAATTGAACACTAATTGGAAAATGAATTCTCTCGACCCATTAATCAATGGATGCTGGGATTGGGGAAATCTACACTTATTTCCTGAAGATAAGCAAAAGAGTATTAAGACCGATTTGATTAAAAATTGTGAACCTTTTAAAAAGGAAAATCAATATTCGTTTCCGCATTCTGCAATAATTGGATTTGCTGAAAAAAAATAACTTTTTCTAACAACGTGTATAATTAACCCGCCCGAACCGAACGTACAGTTTGGTATGGGTTGCTTGGTCTGTGTGTACTCGGAAAATCCTACGGCTTTTCCTCTGGTTCGTTTTCTTTTGCTAACTTAGTTCTAGCCAACGCAACTAACCATACACGAACACGTTAGCCATCATTAAGGCCATATTCTTGAGTACTTTAAGAGCTGAATTATTATAAATAAGTGGTATATTATGTCATCTATAACCAATAAAATATAAAGTCATGAACTTTTCAAAGAAAAATCACGAACACAAAAACAACAATAGAAGTGTTGTGAGTAAAAAAATATTTGTATTGCTCATTTGTTCTTTCTTATCATTTGGAATTAAAGCACAAAATTTTATTGGAGCTTGGGAAGGACATCACACTTCTGAAAAAGGAGAGCAACTTAAAAGTATTGTTATTTTTTCTGATGGATATCAAGTGATAAGCACTTATGATTCAAAAACAGGTAAATTTATAAGCACTAACGGTGGAACTTGGAAATTAAAGGGCGATACTATGACAGAAAAAGTAGAATTTGATACAAATAATTCCGAGCGTGTTGGTACAGAAGTTAGTTTTGAAGTGTTTATAAATGATTCTATTATGGGGATAGTCGGTAGTGAAATGAAATTTAAAAGAATAGATAATGGTGTGCCCGGAAAATTACAAGGCGCATGGTTAATGTCTGGTAGAATAAGAGATGGTGAAACACAGTTAAGGGATACAAATAGACCAAGAAAAACTATGAAAATTTTGTCTGGAACACGTTTTCAATGGATAGCTTATAATACAGAGACAAAACAATTCATGGGAACAGGTGGTGGAACTTATACAACAACTAATGGAGAATATTCCGAAAATATAGAATTCTTTTCAAGGGATGATGCCAAAGTAGGCACCATTTTAAAATTTAATTATAGTTTAGTTGATAGCAAATGGCACCACTCTGGTTTGTCTAGTAAAGGAGACCCAATTCATGAAATCTGGAGTGTTAGGGAATAATTTTGCTGTAAAGAAGTATCATATAAAGAATAAAACTAAAAATAATCAATGGCTAACAAAGTATATAATCCATACCCTACAGGATACATCTCATATACAGACCGTTAGATCACATTCCTAAATTACACTTTTCTAAAAATAGTGTAACTTGTAAAAAACTATTAACCAATTAAATATAAAATTATGAAAACAAAATTGACATTTGCCCTAATTATGATTTTTGGGTTTTTAATTACAGGATGCAAACAAAAAGAACAAAAAGTTGAAGTAGAAAAAGTGAAAATCGATTTAGTTAATGATGAATTTCCTGAAGCAAAACAAGAGGTAATGGAAACCTTTGGTGCAATTGCTCAGAGTATTAAAGATGGTGATGTAGATAAATTAATTTCCTTTCATGCCTACAGTCCAAAGTTTACTGAATTCAAAAATGGAGAACCACGTAATGGCAGTGAAGCTAATGAAGCCCATGAACGCAATGTTTTTGGTTCTGTAACAGAAGTAGTAAAGTTCGATGCAAAAGATTTACAAATTGCCGTTTATGGCGAGGTGGCGAATTTAACCTTTCATTCGGATTTTCATTTAAAATTTGGTGAGGATTTAGTTGTGGTAAATGACCAAATCACCTTGCTATTCGTAAAAACGGACAACGGATGGAAAATGGTCCACGAACATCATTCTCCTTTGAAAAAAGAAGAAAGTTAAAAACTTGCTACAACAACGTGTATAATTAACCCGCCCATACCGAACGGCACGTTCGGGCGGGTTCCTTGGTTCTGGCCTACTTACGAAAATTGCTGACGCCAGTTCGCTTCGCTCGTGTCTTGCGGATTTTCTATTCGTTTTGTATTTGCTAAATTAGGTGCTTAAAACACGCAACTATGCCTACACTAACACGTTGTGCTTCATTATAACCAACCAATAATTAATTATTAAAAGAATTTATAATATACTAACCAATTAAAAGAATTCAAATGAGTAATATGAAAGAAAAAGTCGTACTGATAACTGGTGCAAGTAGTGGAATTGGAAGGGCAACTGCTGAAGCTTTTGCCGCTAAAGGAGCTAATATTGTTGTTGCTGCACGTAGACAAAAGGAGCTTGATACTTTAGTAGCTTCTATCGAGGCGTTGGGCGGCAAAGCTTCTGCAATAAAAACTGATGTTTCTATTGCGAAGAGCGTGGAGCAAATGGTCGCCCATACTATCGAAGTATTTGGCCGTTTAGATTATGCAATTAATAATGCTGGCATAGAAGGAAAACTAAATGGGATAACCGATCTTTTGGAAGATGATTGGGATCAGGTTCTTGACATCAATCTAAAAGGTACATTTCTTTGCATGAAGTATGAGGCAAAAGCTATGCTTGATCTTGGTTTTGGTGGTGCTATTGTAAATATTGGATCTGTTAACTCATTTCTCGGTTTTCCAACTGGATCGGCATATGTAACATCTAAACACGGTCTCATTGGATTAACAACCAGTGTCTCTGCTGAGTTAGCACCAAAGGGCATTAGAGTAAACCTTTTATGTCCTGGTATTACTGATACACCTATGCACCAACGCTTGCGAGGCATTGTTGGTGACGACTTGTACGATAAAGGATTGCTACCTACCGTTCATCTACAAAGAATTGGTCGTCCAGAGGAGATTGCAAAAGCTATTGTGTTTCTTTGTTCAGATGAATCAAGTTATATTTCTGGTTCAACACTTACTGTAGACGGCGGACTCACATTGACGATGTAATACATTTGAAATATTAGATTATTAATTTAACATGATAAAATCGTAGTAGAGAATATTTAAATAAATTAGAAAAATAAAAAAACAGCTTAAACAAAGGCTATAATCCATTGTTTTCTAACTTCTAAATAAAATTATTACTTTTAAACGGCTGATTCCTACTCGTATGTTCCTGCGGAATTATACTCACAACGGAATCATAGCATAAACGTTTTAAGGTCATTTAGATACCAACAATAATGGAATTAACAGATTGGACATGGGCGGCACCCTGGTGGTGGACGCTTGTCATCATAAACATCATCAACCTAATTATATGCCTGGCAATTTTTGTAAAGTCCGCAAAAGCCAATGATATTTTGAGCAAAAAATATCTAAGAAATATGAGAATCTTGGGTCTATCATACTGTTTGATTGCCCTTTATCGATCGATTTTTGTGTCTCGATATCTTACACAACTTGCATGGTTTGATACTATTCTTAATAGTTCGCTGCTCATCAGGTGTTTTGCAATCATTGCTGAACTTTCATTTGCTGCACTAATTTCCAATTCTTTGTTACGTTTAAACAATGACATCCCTGGAATCATAAATAAGACCGACAATAGTATACTAAGTTTTCTTAAGTTGAAAACACCATACCTATTTTTCATATTTCTATTTATAGCACAATTCTTTGCAACGAGTGGATTGATAACAAAAATTCGCTTATTGTTTGCTATAGAAGAAACTCTATGGGGGCTGGCCTTTCTTCTGATTACTCCGTTGGTGATTATCCAACTTAAAAGAGTATCCTCAATCAAGGACGAAATCTTAAAAAAACAATTCCGCCTGGCTAAGGCCTTCTCTGTTGTTATGTTTATATTTTGTGTAGGATACGGAATGTACTCACTGGGATATCACCTTCCATACGAATACTGGCCCGCTGCAATTGCACAATGGCAAATGGAGACTCCAGATCCAGCATTTAATATTGGGAGTGAGGCTATCTATGAAGCATTAACAATCGTGAATGTCTCAAGAGATTTGTCTGAATGGGGAGGAATTGGATTTATCATTTGGCACACAGGATACTTCAGCATTTGTGTATGGATGGTACTTTTATTTATGAGTGGACCCAGAAAGCTTGAAGTCCTAGAAGTATGAGGTTCTGATAATTTTCGCTTAATTTTTAATTTGTTGTACGCTAGGTTGTAAACATAAGAAATAAAAAAAGGATATAATTCGATATTTTTATATATGGCTTGGAAAAGTAATTAATAACCGTCGGACAATAATTAGGCTGTTTCGTCCTAATCTATTTTTGTTAACCGTTGAAAGAATTTAAATTGTAGCTATAATGCGTATATAGTTAATATTAATATATCCTACGTAAGTCTCAATAAAACAGAATATTATGGCAAATGGTATGGATGGGCTGATATAATGAACTTAGTGATTATTTAAATGTGCATAATGGCACCACCATTATAAAGAGCTTAGATAATTACAATTATTTTACAGGTACTTATGAGGGTAAAAATAATTTTATTTACATAGAAAAAGTAAATAATCAATTTTAGGAGAAATAGAACGTATTGAAGGCGAAATTTCACAAAGTAAAATTCTCTCCTATTTATTAACTAAACCGTAAGCCGAAAAATCTCAGCCAATTTTCCCGGAACTGAGATTATACGAGACCGTTAGCATTTAAAAGATAAATTATATGAAGAAATTTTATTTGTTGTTTTTAATGATTTGGATAATATCATGCACTTCCAGTGAAAAACAATATAAGAACTCGGAAAAAAGAATGGATTTTCCTCCTGAAGTAATTCAGGATCAAGAACTCCCGGATGGGGTCGAACTTGTCGGAGATTTGGTCTATGCCATACATGGTGAGCGCAAGCTTAGACTCGACATATACCGTCCAAATTTTTCAAATGGCCCATTTCCTGCTGTCATCCTCATTCACGGCCACTTTCCCATCTCCAGAGATCGACACCACTATGCAACGCTAGCCGCTCAGCTTGCCCAGCAGGGTTTGGTCGCAGTCACCATTGATTACCGCGAAGCAGTTGATGCGCCGTATCCGGCTGCTGTTGATGACGCCCGAGCAGCAATAAATTGGATAAAGGACCATGCCGAAGAGTACCACGTTAAGCCTAAAGAAATAGCAGCCCTTGGCGAGAGTTTTGGAGGATACGTTGCCGCTATGTTGGGAGTCGTTTCGGACTTGAGCGATGCTCCCTCCGCCCGTGCAGTCGCACTAATTCAAGCACCTGTCGATCTTCTAAACTACAAGCCGACTGCTCGAGACCCCTATGACGCTTTCCCCTATGTGTACCTTGCTTACTTAGGCTTCCCACAGGACCAGCGTCCGGATCTTTGGAAGCAAGCGTCCCCGTTAGAATATGTGGACTCGCGTGCCGCGAAATTCTTCTTCTATCCATCGATGCAGCCGAACCGAGTTCCAGTAGCACAAACGATGGCAATGGCAAGTGCGCTTAATAAAGTTGGTGTTGAAACCGAGGTAATTTCACGGGAAGGAGCAGGTAGGGACCTCTTGATTGCACCGCACGATGTCGACTACTTCGCTAGATCAATCGCTAATCGTCTGAAAGAAGCCCTTTGGACGATGCCAGATGACGTACATGTCCAGAAGGACCTTGTCTATGCAAGCCCTGGCGGACGAAACCTGCACTTAGATTTATACTTGCCAGATAGGACCTCCGGACCATTGCCGATAGTTATGTTCATCCATGGAGGTGGCTGGATTTATGGCAACAAAGAGATGTTCCGAGATGCAGCATCATACCTAGTGACACAAGGCTTCGCTACGGCAACAATCGAATACCGCCTATCGAATGAAAGAATCTACCCTGCAGCTGTGGACGACTCGAAGGCCGCAGTCCGCTGGCTACGAGCCAACGCAGCGACGTTCGGTGGAGATTCAGAGCGAATCGGAGTCGTAGGAACATCGGCCGGAGGCCAGTTAGCAGCGCTACTTGGGGTCACTCCGGACATTAGTCACTTCAAGGAAGGGAATGACTCCCCAGGCGTGTCAGTCGAAGTTCAGGCTGTGGTGCCCGTTGCAGCTCCGGTCGACATGGTCGCTCAAGATCAAATCGACCCTTGGAACTTGAAGGTTTTCATGGGAAGCCGCCCCCATGAAGTTCCAGAGCTATGGAGACAGGCCTCTCCCATTCACTTCGCAGGAAAATCCTCAGGTGCCTTCCTCTTTATGCATTTCACGGAAGACGACGTCAGGTACGTAGATATTGAAACTATGCGGCAAAGTCTCCTGAGTGCTGGGGTTCGGGCTGAGATTTTCACAGCGGCCGGGCGCGGGCATGGCGTCCTCAGTGATCCGCGTTATCGAGACGCAGCCTTGGTACGACTTGCCAGCTTTCTAAGAGAGGAACTGGGTCACGAGGAGAGGTAATCCTCTTCCGCTAGTGATGCTTCAAGGATCTCAAGAAAACGTTGTGTTTCAAATCGGAATTCAACGATTAATCTATCTACGGGTTACGGCGGAAAATCATAGCTGATTTACCGCAACTATTCATACACCAAATGTTGTAAGCAATTTGAAAAAGATGTACTTTACTAAAATAATTGATGAAAAATAAATCAATTTGTATTGCATTAAAATTTCAATTATTAAAACTCTTATCTATTGCTCCAAAAATCCTTATTTTGAAAACATAAAAATTTCTTCTTAAATTTTAACTAAAATCTTTTTAATATTTTACTATGACAAATGCAAATTCAACAATAACTTTCCCTTGTGGTGCAATTATGAAAAATAGATTTATGTTAGCTCCATTAACTAACCAACAAAGCCATGAGAATGGTCAACTATCTAATGATGAACTAAAATGGCTAACGATGAGAGCAGAGGGAGAATTTGGTTTGGTAATGACTTGCGCCTCTCATGTTCAGAGAATTGGAAAGGGATTCCCAGGTCAGCTAGGTATTTTTAGTGATAACTTAAACGAAGGGCATATAAAATTAACAACCAATATTAAAAAACAGGGAAGTTTAGCTGTTATTCAATTACACCATGCAGGAATGCGCACTCCTGTTGAATTAATAAATGAGAATCCTGTTTGCCCTTCTGATAATGAGGAGACCAATGCGCGCGGTCTTACATTAGAAGAAGTTAAACAACTAAGAGATGATTTTATTACTGCCGCTATTCGCGCGAAAAAATGCGGTTATAATGGTGTTGAAGTTCACGGTGCTCATGGTTATATTTTAACTCAATTTTTAAGTTCAGAAATAAATAAAAGAACAGATGAATATGGTGGTTCGCTATTGAACAGGTCTCGACTGCTATTTGAAATAGTTAATGCAATTAGAGAAAAATGTGGCAAGGATTTTTTACTTGGCGTTCGATTATCTCCTGAAAGATTTGGAATGGATATTGAAGAGGTAAAATCCGTTTGTCAGAGATTAATTAATGTAGGAAATATTGATTTTTTAGACATATCCTTATGGGATAGCTTTAAAATTCCTTATGAAGAAAAATATCAAAATATCACGTTATTAGAACATTTTAATAACTTAGATTTTAAAAAGGTAAAATGGACCGTTGCTGGAAAAATCAGTAACGCTGTTGATGTACAAAAAATTTTAGATTCTGGAGTAGATTTTGTGTCAATTGGAACTTCAGCAATATTACATCACAACTTTCCAAAACTGGTTATAGAAAATCCTACTTTTAATCCAATTACAATTCCGGTTTCAGAAGAACATCTTAAAAAAGAAGGATTGGGTAAAAAGTTTATAGAGTATTTAAAAAGATGGCCGGATTTCGTTAAATAAAATTTCACAAAATATATTTTTACTGAATTTTGCTGTTTCGTGTCATCAAAAAGTCATCTTTTAAAATGTTAAATCTTAAAAAACATGAATAGTTTGATAGATCGGGGAGAATTTAAGATTGAAATTGACTCAAAACAAAAATTTTAATGAAAATTATGAAATTAGTTGGTTCTATTATAACGAATAAAAACTGCTTACAACAACGGGTATAGTTAACCCGCCCGCACCGAACGGTACGTTCGGGCGGGTTGCTTGGGTAGGTCCTACTCAGAAAAGCCTACTGCTTTTCCTCAGGTTCGGATTGCTTTTACTAAATTAGTTGCGTAATAATCGCAACTAATCATACACCAAACGTTGGCAATAATTATAAAAAATAATATGAAACCATTTAGAACAATTGCACTGATCATATTAGGGGTATTATCCATAATAGGATGCAAGAACGAACCAGGAAAATCTAAAACAGAAGAAAATAATATTGAAAAGATTTCAACTATTAAGAAATCTATTCAAAAAGAACAAAAGAATGTATTTCAAAAAACATTGACATTACAAAATATATCTTTTGATATAAAAACTAGTGGAGAAGGATCTATTAGTCAGCTTTCAATTCAACCAAAAGGTTTGGAAATAGATAATCAAAACATTGTACTTGAAATAGATGGACAAGTTGTTAATGCCGAAATTGAAGATTTAAATTCAGACGGCTTTCCTGAAATCTTGATTTACACAATGTCTGCAGGAAGCGGCAGCTATGGGAACGTGATTGGTTATTCAGTAAATAATGGAAAGTCTATAAGTCAAATTTACTTTCCAGAAATATCTGAAAATAAAGAAGCTAGTATTGGCTACATGGGACATGATGAATTTGCTCTTATAGAGACTAGTTTAGCACGAAGATTTCCAGTTTACAAGGATGGAGACACAAATAACAATCCAACAGGAGGTACTCGCCAAATACAATACAAACTAAAAGATGGTGAAGCATCTAGATTATTTGTAATAGATAAAATTAGCGAGTATTAATAAAAACTATTGCAAACAATGACTATAATTCATTGTGGCAGAATTTTCTTCGAAAAATTCCTATCTTTAAATAATGGCTTGGTTCTCTCGGAATAGTCCTAACGGACGATTTGCATGCGCCAGTTCGCTGCGCTCGTGTCACAACGAAACTATAGCCCAACCGTTGTGTGTAATTAGCTAAACAACAAAAATGAAAGAAAATATTAAGACAATAGATAATTATTTAGACAACCATTATATACATCGAAGTAATTGGTTGAGAGCAGCTGTTCTTGGAGCAAATGATGGTATTTTATCAACTGCAAGTCTTGCTATAGGTGTAGCTGCCGCGAGTAATTCTAAAGAACCAATTATATTAGCAACATTAGCTGGGTTAGTTGCTGGCGCTTTATCAATGGCGGCAGGAGAATACGTTTCTGTCAGTTCCCAAACTGATGTGGAAAAAGCTGATATAGAACGCGAAAAACAAGAATTAAAAGATACTCCTGAAATTGAATTACAATTGTTAGCAGAGATTTATGAGAAAAGAGGGCTAAAGAAAGATACGGCATTAATAGTAGCTAAAGAATTAACAGAGCAAGATGCATTAGGTGCCCATATAAGAGACGAATTAGGAATAAATGAAATAAGTCAAGCCAAGCCAATTCAAGCTGCTTTTGCATCTGGTGCAGCATTTACTATTGGCGGAATACTACCTCTTTTAGTGGTTCTATTTCTGCCACTAAAAAGTATAGAATATTCTCTTTACGGGTTTGCTCTTTTCTTCCTTATCGTATTAGGGGCGCTAGCGGCAAAAACAGGTGGTTCAAGCATAAGTAAGGCAATTATAAGGATTACGTTTTGGGGAACTATTGCAATGGGACTGTCTGCATTAGTAGGATATTTATTTAATGTGAAAGTTGTATAATAAATAACTAACACAACACTGTATATAATTAATGTTTGCATTCGTACTTTATTTAAAACTAATATATTTAGTATCTGATGGGACAATCCCATGAAAAATGAATTGGAAGATGTTTTGGAATGGTTCTATGAATATCTGATAAGAAAATGACTCCAAAAAAAGTATCTTCAGCTAACAATATTTAAAACACAAGCAAAGCCTAAACCAATAAGAGATGGAAAGAAAATTAAAAGTTCAGGAATTCGATAGAAAGAAAAAACTTTTAGATTTTGTGAATTCGAATTCGAGTAAATTAGATATTTTATCTATAACTACTAGCCAAGAGGTTTTTTTTTACAAACACTTTTTGTGGTATTATGACAGATAATAAATTGCTAGTTTAACTATCGTTAAGTAAAGTGCCCAAACAGAATTTATAAAAGTATAGGAATAAGTAATTGCCAAAATTAAGTGCGTAATTAAACAAAAGAACGATTTCTAACTTGGGCAGAACAAAAAATTAGACTGAAAATAAATTCCGTAAATACTTTCTGTTTGCCATTGGTGAGATGTCTTTATTTTCATAAAGAGGAATTAATGAATAAAATCAATATAGTAAATTAGAGACCTGATTATAAAAAACAAATGGAAAAAGACAAGAACAAATCGTTTACTAAATGGCTGGAGATCCTGCAGCAGGAAAGTTGGCAACTTGAACTATTGATTTCTGGTTTTGCTATTTTTTTACTAGCTGAATCATATGAGCCAGTTCACAACCTGGATGATCAAATTAACGTATTGTTATCAGGAAGTGCCTATTATGGATTACTGTTTATACCTTACCAGGTAATGTTGGGTGCGTGGTATGTTTTGATTATCAATCTTATACTGCATGTTTTATTACGTGGGCTGTGGATAAGCACAATAGGATTACGCTATGTGTCTGGAGATATTGATTTTAACAAACTAAATATCAGTCCTAAATTTGATCGGTTTCTTCGAAGCAAGATTGTGAGTTTCGATTTATATATCCAGCAACTGGAAAAATTATGCAGTGCCGTTTTCGGTTTTACTTTTCTTATCATTTTTATTCTTATTTCCGGTGGTCTTTTTGTTGTAGGAATCGTTATCCTGGCAATGACGATGGAAGGAGTAAGCACCACATTTGGAGGTTTATGGTTCATGATTATTGTGCCTTTTCTATTATTATATCTACTGGGTGGTTTAATCTATTTCCTTGATTTCATTACCCTTGGTTGGATAAAACGAAAAAAAGGAATTGCCAGGTTCTATTATCCTATTTATCGCTTTTTTAGCGTTATTACTTTGGCTTTTATCTATCGTCCGATTTATTATAATTTGTTGGATAATAAATTCGGCCGTAACATAGTTTTATTTTTAATTCCTTATCTGATCGGTTTTACCTTAATTGCTTCATTGACTGTTAATACACATGCATATCTACCGGGAAATAGAACGTTACAATCCATTAGCAACAATTTTTATGATGATACATTAGAAGACAGGTCTTCATATTCAGCAAGTATTTCTTCCAAATTTATCAAAAACGGATATGCTCAACTTTTTCTACCTTATGTCGCACGTACCGATGATAAAATTATTGAAGCCATTTGTCCGGACTTAAAACCAGCTAAAACAGGTGTTTTTTTCTTTGGCAATAATGATCCGTTACGAAACAACATGAATGCAGATTTGGCTTTGGACTGCCACGCTCAACGATTTAAAATTTATGTTAATGATACCCTATTAAACAATCTTAAATACCGGTTCCATGAGCACCCTACTCGCAAAAATATTGGATTACTGACTGTTCTGGATGTAGGATATCTGCCTCGCGGAGAACATGCAATAAAAGTAGATGTGAAAACTCTAGAAAATAGTAATGGAAAAGACAGCTTGTTTTTTAATGAATCCGTCCTTATACCTTTTTGGAAAGAATAGAATATTATGTTAAGATTCTTCTAATTAATAAGGCGGAGATTGTGGAAAGAATAACAAAGATCAACAACGTGTATAATTAATTGCGGCGGAATTTCCTCTCGAAAATTCCAAGCTGCTGAACAATGATCTCGCCTTTTTTCCTAACTTAGCTATAACGCAACAAAATCCTGACAGACACCGTTAAGTTTTATTAAATAAAAACTAACTTTGAATTAAAGTGAATTTAAAAAAATACATAGCAGAGCTTAAAAGGCGTAATGTATTTAAACCAGCAATAACCTATTTAATAGTGGCATGGATAATTGCTCAGGTGTCTGATATTGTTCTTCCAACTTTTAATGCACCGCCTTATTTTATGAAAACCTTGATCATTATATTGATCATAGGTTTTCC
>CAJQNH010000122.1 GCA_905479615.1 uncultured Eudoraea sp. | reverse complement strand
AACTAATGCCCATTTAACAATTTGTTAAATGTTAAAAAGATAAAAGAATATTCCAACCTTGAAATTTTATCTTTCAATTCTCTTCAGCTAACCAGCGTAATACATGCTTACAGGTTAATTTCGAAACATTCCTGTTTGACCATAAAATCATATTCCAGATCAAACTACAAAAATTTTGAATAAGGGTTTAACAAGATTTAACAAAGTTTTTAAATTCCCTCATAATTTTAAATAGAATTAGTCGTTGTGCTGTTTGAACAACAAAACTTATGAAAATGAAATCTTATCTTAAGCTTCTCTGTCTTACTTGTATGGCTATCCTGCTTTTTTCTTGTGGAAATGCAGATGATGACGTAAATTTTGACATTAACGAATCTGGCTCTCTTGGCTTGGGTAATACTGTTGATGAATGTCTTGACCTTGGTGAAAGTGATCTTGTATTATCTATTCAGGATCAATTTACGGCCTTACCTGGCAAAGTCTCTATTTTCTTTAAAGTCTCTGACAATATTGGAAATCCGGTTCCGGGATTGACTGCGGAACAATTTACCATTTATGAGCAAGGAAGAAATGACGAATGCTTTAATACCATATCAGCTTCTGAGTCTTTTGCCCGTATTTCACCTAATTCACAAATTTTCAATAACAGCACTTTATTGGTTCTCGACCTTAGTAATAGTGTCCTTAGCAGTAGTTTGGATGAGTTAAAAACTGCAACGACCAGTTTTATAAATAATGTTATGCCCGCCTTAGACGAAGACTCATTTAAAATGGCTATTTATTGGTTTGACGGGGAAGATGAATTACATTTATTGAATCCCTTAACCTCCTCCAGGGACGAACTGATAGCTTCAATAGCGAGTATAACAACTACCATTAGCAATGATCCATCAACTGATTTATACGGGGCGGTTATCAAAGCGACGAACATCTCCTCGGATCTTCTTAACGAGAGTACAAATAATGGTATTATTGGTGCTACTTCAGTAGTAGTTTTTACTGATGGTACCGACCAGGCTTCCAGATATAGTGAAGAGGAAGCCCTTAAAAAGGTAAATGAATCTAATAGTAATATTTCTTTTTTTGCAATTGGCCTGGGATCTGAAATAGATACCGAAATACTAATTAAAATTGGTAAAACTTCAAGTGTTTTTGCCGGTAACAAGGAAGAGCTTGAAACAACTTTTAATGATATTTCATCAAGGATTACTGAACAAGCAAATAGTTTTTATCTCTTTGAATATTGTACCCCAAAACGAGATGGCAGTGGTGAAAATAATCTAGCTATACAGGTGACTAACGGTAACCTTCAAGGGGCTGTACAAAGCAAATTTAACGCTGCAGGGTTCACGGGCGGCTGTCAATAAACGACTTATAAAATAGAATATTTAAAGAGGTGCCAATTGGCACCTCTTTTTTTTGATTGTCAAAATATAATATATCAAAGTAGGGTTTTTGCCACTCCACTTGTTTTATATCAAGAAACCCCAATTAACTATTGCAACCTAATATCATGTTAAATACTAAAGAAATTGTTTAACGCTAAAAAAAGAAATCATGCTTATAATTAATGAAATTATCCGTCAGAGTGCAATAGGATCATTATCCAGATGGTACAAAAGTGTCGTTCTCTTAGTATTTTCAACAATAGTAGTTGCTTTGTTCACTATGTTGGTAATCTTACTTGCAAATTCTTCCCAACTTACTACAAATTATAGTTATCTGTTTAATGGAAACCTATAACCATAGTAATAGCCAAAACAAGGTTTAAATCTTTAGACCAAAGATTTAAGACTTAACCTACTTATAGATCATAGCATTTACAAAATCGCTATCGCCAGTTTCTAAATCTACTAAAAACCCATTGATCACTGCTTTTTCGATTTTCTGATCTTTGGCAAGCAGAAAAGTTGGATTTTTACCAACAGAGAGGTTAAATTTTGGAACTTTATAGGTTGTTGAAATAATATGTAAAGGTATTGGTGAGTTTAAGATATTTTCTTCAATGTGTTCTACTCTAACGTAAGTGTATCCGGATTTTAATAATTCCATGGAATTCAACTTATTCAGCTCCTTAATAGATTTTACTGTATTTGGATATACCTTTCCTGGTTTAAGTACATAGCCTGCGGCATTAAAAGTTTTATATCCATAATAGGTTGAGAGATCGCCCTGATCGATTATTCGACTACTATACCAAAAATCGTTATGCCCCTCCAGATCCACTTCAGGTCTTTGAATACCCAAATCAAGAATATATTCGGAGCCCATCAATCCATAACTTACTCCTTCTATTTTTAAATCAAAAAGTTTACGATCATTTTCGGGTATTTTTTCATAATCTTCCAGGGCAATATCTTTATAATTCCCTTTAGCTATGGTATAAATTGCCGACAGAATGGAGACGTAATTCAACTTTCTTATTTCCTGTTTTTCCACATCTTCCGTATAGCCTCCGGATTCAATTAAAATTGTGCTTGTCCCCCACTTTTGAATATTATCTCCAAAAGCTCTTGGTTCAAAATCGTCGTTATATCTGCCAACCTGTCCCGGAGCATATTTCTGAATAATATTATTCATAAAAACAATTACTTTCATAGCATTACCTCTTACTTCATTTATATCTTTCTCATAGTTATAAGCAGGTGCCAGATATGATATAGTAGCCGGTTTATTAGTGCGTTCGGCATTATAATAAGTACTCTGGTCATGAAGATTAAATCCAAAGTTGGCACTTAAACTATCACGAACTCTTTTAAGGGTTTTACTTTCAGGAGATTGAAGTCTTAGTGCATCCCTGTTTATATCGACCCCAAGGGTATTTCTTCTTTGAAAGACTTCCGCTCCATCCGGATTTAGCATGGGTAAAAAGTGAAGTCTTAATTCTTAAATATTTCTTCTTTTTCATCTTTAAAATCATCACTATCCAAAAAGTTTAAAATATCGAATATGGCCTGGGTTGCCGTTGGTTCATTACCGTGCATT
>CAJQNH010000121.1 GCA_905479615.1 uncultured Eudoraea sp. | reverse complement strand
TACAGCTTCAGATGGTGGAAGATCCGGGCTACCAATACCAATATTTATTATCGGCTTTCCCTCAGCTGCCATTCCCCTGACCTCCCGTAATTTTTTAGAGAAATAATACTCCTCTATAGTCTGTAAACGATCTGCAGTTTGTATCATAAACGAGCATTTTTATATTCACCTAAAACCTTGAAATCTTCGGACATGATTTCCAATAATGTCTTCGCTTTAGTAAAATTATTGTAATCCGTAAAAGTTATATCCACAAAAAATGCATATTTCCATGGGGTTTCAATAATCGGTAATGACTGTATTTTGGTCAAATTCAAATTGCAATCACTCATAACGTTCAGAACGGCAGCTAAACTTCCTCTTTTATGATCCGTAATAAAACGTATAGAGGCTTTATTGATCTCTTCTTTTGGAATTTCCTTATTCTGTGTCTTTATGATGATAAACCTTGTAGAATTATTCTTTATGGTCTGTATTTCAGGCTCAATGATTCTTAAATCGTATAGATCTGCAGCAACTGCCGGAGCGATTGCGGCTATTCCTTTCAATTGTTTTTCCTGAATTTGTTTCGCCGTTTCCGCAGTATCAACATCTTCAACCATTTTTATATGGGGTTGAGACTTTAAATACTCTCTACATTGTAATAGCGCCATTGGATGCGATCGGACTTCCTTAATGTCAGACAATCGCTGCCCGTCTAAAACCATCAAATTGTGATGGATATTCAGATAATGTTCCCCAATAATGTGCAAATTATTATGATATACAAGGGCATAATTAGGTATTATTGATCCTGCAATTGAATTTTCAATAGCCATTACCCCCTTATCTGCTTGCTTATTAAGCAATAGGTCTACCAACGTATGGAATGACATGCATTCCACTAAATCTATATCATTACCAAAATAATCCAAAGCTACCTGATGATGATTAGATCCTTTAATTCCCTGTATGGCTATTTTAACACCCATTTCGTTGAGTTACTTTCAAAAAAAAATCCCGTATTTCACGGGACTTTATCTGATATATTGTTCACAATATTCTAAAACAGTCCCGTACTTCTTTTAAAAAAGAAGTAAAAATAGAAACCATTCCAAAAATAATTACGTGTCATTTTTCTACAAATATGTGGCTAAGGTAAATATTAAATTTAAAAATCGATGTTTATAAATATATTTTTTTGAATATTTAAAGTATCTCTGATTTCTTTGCGGATAATTTTTTGAATGTAATTTTTTTTTGAGAATTTATCATTGCTTTAAGTAAGGTCATGCTTCTATTTCTCTTAACTTTCAATTGCTTGGTCAAAATTATGTAAACGAAATACGAGCTTAAACTTGCAATGTTTATTTTTGTTAAAAATTTAGCACATGTCTTTAAAGGTCATAAATATCTCTAAGAGTTTTGGTTCGCAAAAAGCACTAAATAACGTGTCTTTTGAGATAAAAAAAGGGGAGATTGTAGGGTTCTTAGGTCCAAACGGCGCAGGGAAATCTACCATGATGAAGATTCTGACCACATATAGTAAAGCAGACAAAGGCGAAGCTTTTGTTAACGAGTATGATGTACTCTCGAAGCCAAGAGAGGTGCAAAAATGTATAGGGTATTTGCCCGAACATAACTCGCTCTACAAAGACATGTATGTAAAGGAATACCTTGCTTTTAATGCCGAAGTTTATAAAATATCGAAAAAAAGAATATTCACAGTAATAGAACAAACCGGTTTGAGCCCGGAAGCCCATAAAAAAATTGGCGCATTGTCTAAAGGATATCAGCAGCGTGTAGGCCTTGCCTCCGCGCTTCTTCATGATCCTGAAGTATTGATTTTAGATGAACCCACGACGGGTTTAGACCCTAATCAACTTATTGAAATTAGGAAACTTATTAAGCAGATCAGTAAAAAAAAGACCATCCTGTTATCAACTCATATCATGAAAGAAGTAGAAGCTGTTTGTGATAGGGTACTTATTATTAACCAAGGAATGCTGGTGGCAGATAAAAAACTTGTTGATCTAAGGGAGGAGAATGAACAGATAATTGAAGTTGAATTTGATTATCGCGTGGAAGAAGCATTCCTGCAAAGACTACCCAACGTTACCAAGGTGCTTAACACAGGGGGGTTCGTATATGAAATTACCTTTGGCACTTCTAAAGATATGCGATCAGTTGTTTTTGATTTTGCTCATGACAATAAACTCAAAACGCTTCAACTCAGCCGAAAGAATAAAAATCTGGAAGGTTTGTTTACAGAATTAACCGGCAACTAAATCTATTAGTCATTAAAAATTAATCTCCCTTTATAGAGTTCTTCTACTTCTATTACGTCTGGACGATTATAACTTCGCACATCTCCGGTTCCCCTAATTGTTCCCTTCAATGACTCCTGTGGATTAATAATTATATCATTAGATCCTCTATGGTTAAGTGTTACATCTTGAACTAATAGCGATGCCGCTTCAACTCTGGAATCCCCGGCTGCAACTACAATACTTAAATTGGCGGAACTCCCTTCAAGTCTAAAATATGCGATACCGTTAACTACAACATTGACATTCTGCGATTCCAATTCCAGGTCAAACTCACCATCTGTTGTCAGGTTTTCGGGATCATTAAAGCTTTCAGAAATAAGAGTAATCAGAGGATAAGTCAACACCCCATCACTAACTGTAGAAAAGCCTGTATTACTTCTGATTTCTGTGATATTTGGCGCAGTAACATAAAAAGTAGTAAGCCCGTATTGCCGGAAAAAATTACAATTATTGGTGTCCGTTAGCAATAGTCTTCCATCCTTTACTTCAGCATTCACTTCGTTACGTAAAAACTCCCCGGTTTCAACTTCTACCAATGTTGCACTCCCTTCTTTAAGGACCAATTTAGTATTTTCATTAACGGTTATTTTCGTAAAGCTTTCTACCGGGATAACATCACGTTTGATGTCGCCTGCGTTTTGGAAACAGTCCGGTGCATTATCTCCATTGCAACTCATCAATAAAATGAGCCCAACAGCTATGACCACTTCCAAATATATACTTCTTAAAATCTTCATGCCTTAAACAAATTTATTGCCAGTAACTTCTATAATCGTATTCCAAGTCCAAACTCTACCGCTTCGGCTGCTGCACCATGGGATTTTAAAGTAACTGCACCAAATAATTTTTTTCCAAAATAATATTTTAAACCAATTCTATTGTACACTTTTCCTTCAAAATCAAAAGGATAATAAACATAATAACCCAGCTGAGCAATAGCACTTAATTTAGAAATATAGAGCTCATATCCCACAAACATACCCACTCGTTTATAATCTGTATTGGGATCAATATTCAACTCAGGAAAGGATATGGACTGATAACGGATCAATTCTTTTAAAAAATTAGAAAAAAATACATCTGCTCCAAGTTGTATTCCACTTTTTCGGGATAAGCGTTTGTCCCCATAAACCGAGAAAATATAAAATGGAAACTGTCCGGAATTAACCACATCACTCTCATTAATACCAGTTCTAAAGACAAGATTAGCTTTAATAGGTTGGGTGATTTTTTCTTTATTAGGATTCATTATATAAACAATTTCTTCATTTCCATTCAAATTGTAAACAAGTCCCGCATTAAAGGCAAATGTATTCGTAGAAGTATTGGGTGCTTTGACGTTGGCATTGGAATAATGAATAATTGATATTCCTGCTTTAAATCCCAAGTTTCTGAATAATTGTTCCTTATGATAATTGAGCATAAATAAGGTAGAGCTCATTATGTGAGAGCCGTATGCATTTCCCCTGAAATTTTGATTCTTATCGTAGGGATTAGTGTTATAGGCTAAACCCTGACCAATTCTGAATTGCATGTTCCGCTTAAAGAAATAAAAATTATAATGCGCGTACAAACTAAAATTTTTGCCAAGGATTTCATCATTCATATCCTGATAAACAAAGGAAAACCCTGTATCTGGATAGTTATATTCCTCATGCCATTCCTTAGATCCAAAATTTTTCTTATTAATCCCAAGAATAACTCCAGCAGGATGGGCATTGATTAAATGAGAAATATCGGTGTTGTGAAGGATAATAGAACCATAAAAGGGATTGGCTTCTATGGTAAACTTTTTAGGTATTTCTTCTTTTTGGGAAAAACACCACAGACAGGATAGTAGGCATGCGTAAAAAAATCTGGTGTCCATTGGGTGTAAAAATAGCAAATAATAAGTGTAATTCTTAGTGGATGTCAACGGTTATCTTTAGGAAATTGAAGGAAGGCGTTTATAGCAAATATTGACATCCATTCCAGTAGCTTCTTTGTGGAGTTACTTGGATTTTAAAGTAAATTGAAGAATAAAGAGCCATTATTCAATTAAAACACTGCTTGAGCAATAGCTTTAATATTATCCGATTTGCCCATGGAATAGTAATGAAGTACTGGAACTCCTGCCGCTTTTAATTCTTTTGATTGCTCAATTGCCCAATCAATCCCAATTTGTCTTACTTCCTTATTATTCTTACAAGTTTCAACGGCATCAATCAAATCCTGCGGGAGGTCAATTCTAAATACCTGAGGTAATAAATGTAAATGCCTTTTAACTGCAATGGGCTTTATTCCGGGAATTATTGGCACAGTAATGCCTATATCCCTGGCGGCTTTGACAAAATCAAAAAACTTTTTATTATCAAAAAACATTTGTGTTACCACATAATGGGCTCCAAGCTCAACTTTTTTCTTTAGCCATTTTAAATCTGTTTGTAAAGATGGAGCTTCCATGTGTTTTTCTGGATAACCAGCTATTCCAATACAAAAATCTGCACAATAATCGGTCTCCACAACCTCATGTAAATACTGACCACAGTTCAGGTTATGTATTTGTTCTACCAGTTCTGATGCGTATACATGACCCCCTTTGGAAGGTTCAAAATACTTTTCTTCTTTCATAGCATCTCCCCTAAGCGCCATGATATTGTCTATCCCTAAATAGTGACAATCTATCAGTAAATATTCCGTTTCTTCTTTTGTAAACCCACCACATAGTACATGCGGAATGGTATCTACATCATATTTGTGTTTTATTGAAGCACAAATCCCAACCGTACCGGGCCTCATACGTGTAAGTTTTTTATCTAAAAGTCCATTTCTATCTATATAAATATATTCTTCCCTTGAAGTAGTTACATCTATAAAGGGTGGATTGAAGTCCATTAAAGGATCAATATTATCGTATAGCTCCTTTATGTTTCTACCTTTAACCGGAGGAATAATTTCAAAAGAGAATAGTGTATCCCCTTTGGCCCTTTCTATATGCTCAGTAACTTTCATTTATTCGTGGTTCTTTTCAACATTACATTCTTAATTATTTTCGTAAGCGGAATAATTCGCTCTCGCATACCTTGAACATTATAAAAATATCATGGTAACTTAAATTTATTCTTCTGCCGTATTTGGGGCAAGCCATTTTCTTGCTTTACTCAACTTAATTTCTTTCCTCCCGGCATAATCAACAATCTGGTCTTCCGTTATCTTGCCCAATCCAAAATAACGAGCATCCGGATGTGCAAAATAATATCCACTTACACTGGCCGCAGGGAACATAGCCAGATTATCTGTCAATTTAACTCCAATCTCCTTATCCACATCCAGTAATTCCCAGATGGTCAATTTTTCGGTATGATCAGGACAAGCCGGGTAGCCCGGGGCCGGCCTTATTCCCCTGTATTCTTCTTTTATCAAATTTTGATTGGAGAGTTGTTCTTTTCCCGCATATCCCCAATATTTGATTCGCACTTCTTTATGTAAATACTCGGCAAAAGCTTCAGCAAGTCTGTCGGACAATGCTTTGATCATAATAGCATTGTAATCATCAAGGTTTTTCTCGTATTCCTCAGCAAGTTCATTTGTGCCAAAACCAGCCGTAACACAAAAACAACCTATATAATCCTGTAATCCGGATTCTTTGGGCGCAATGAAATCTGCCAGGGCTATATTCGGTATACCTTTTCTTTTTTTGGATTGCTGACGCAGGGTTCTAAAAATAAGAGGTGTTTCTCCTTCTTTGTCAGCAGTACCTGGATTTACAGGATGAGCTATTACTTCAATATCATCATCGTTAATTGTATTAGCGGGAAAAAGTCCGAAAACCGCTTTTGCGGTCAATAATTTCTCCTCGAATATCTTTTTCAGCATTGAACAGGCATCCCCAAATAACTCAGAGGCCTGCTCTCCTACAATTTCATCGCTTAATATTTCGGGGTATTTTCCATGTAAGTCCCAGCTTCGGAAAAAGGGAGTCCAATCTATAAATTCTTCTAACAGCTGCAGGTTCATCTCACTGATCACCTCTATACCTAATTTATTAGGTTTTATAATATCAGAAGCATCCCAGTCGATTTGGAATTTATTCTTTCTTGCTGCTTCCAGACCTAGATATTCCTTTAGTTTACCGCGACTTAGAAATTTCTCTCTGAAGGAAGAATAATCAGTTTTAACCAACGCTTTATAATCGTCTGAAGAATCTTTCTGTAAGAGGTCACCGAGGACAGTTACTGCCCTAGAGGCATCATTTACATGCACTACGGAGGCACTGTACTTTGGATCAATCTTTACTGCAGTATGTGCCTTGCTGGTTGTTGCCCCTCCTATTAATAGCGGTATGTTAAAACCCTGGCGCTCCATTTCGCTAGCCAGATGAACCATTTCATCCAGAGAAGGAGTAATAAGGCCACTTAACCCTATTACATCTACCTGTTCTTCTTTAGCTTTTTGAATTATTTTTTCTGGTGGAACCATTACGCCTAAATCAATAATTTCATAGTTATTACAAGCCAGTACCACACTTACAATATTCT
Source organism: uncultured Eudoraea sp. (assembly GCA_905479615.1). Classification (GTDB taxonomy): domain Bacteria; phylum Bacteroidota; class Bacteroidia; order Flavobacteriales; family Flavobacteriaceae; genus Eudoraea. The sequence continues at coordinate 2,705 of CAJQNH010000121.1, read as the reverse complement.
TACCTATATCATGTACATCGCCCTTAACCGTTGCCATTAAGATTTTACCTGCGGATTGTGATATATTGTCTTTGTCTTCTTCAATATAAGGCAATAAATGGGCAACGGCCTTTTTCATTACCCTGGCAGACTTAACTACCTGTGGCAGGAACATTTTACCACTTCCAAAGAGATCTCCAACCACATTCATCCCTTTCATTAAATGGCCTTCAATTACCTCAATAGGTTTAGCTACGGCTAATCTTGCTTCTTCCACATCGGCTACAATATATTGATCTATTCCTTTTACCAAAGCCCGGGTAATTCTTTCCTGAAGCGGATCTTTTCGCCATGAATCATCTGCTTTGCTATCCTTTGCCTTACCCACCACAGTTTCAGCAAAATCGAGAAGACGTTCTGTGGCGTCATCCCTTCTGTTTAGAATGACGTCTTCTACCCTATTCAGTAAATCTTTTGGAATATCGTCATAGACTTCAAGTAGGGCAGGGTTAACAATTCCCATATTCATACCAGCCTGAATAGCATGGTACAGGAAAACCGAATGCATTGCTTCTCGAACGGGTGTATTGCCTCTAAATGAAAAAGACACATTACTTACGCCACCGCTAACACTGCAATATGGGAGGTTTTTTCGAACCCATGCAGTAGCTTCAATAAAATCTACCGAATTCTGTTTGTGCTCGTCCATTCCTGTTGCAACAGGAAAAATATTAAGATCAAAAATGATATCTTCCGGTGGGAAATTTACCCTATTTACCAATATATCATAAGATCGTTTGGCTATTTCAATCCGTCTCTCAAAATTATCTGCCTGCCCTTTTTCGTCAAAGGCCATTATTATTACAGCTGCTCCATAAAGACGCATCAATTTTGCCTGACGAATAAACTCTTCTTCTCCTTCCTTTAAACTAATGGAATTGACAATACATTTTCCCTGAACAAGTTGCAACCCGGCCTCAATAATCTCCCATTTAGAGCTATCTATCATTATTGGAACACGCGCTATGTCTGGCTCTGCCATTACCAAATTCAAAAACCTGATCATGGCTTGCTTCCCATCAATCAGGCCATCGTCCATATTTATATCAATAATCTGGGCTCCACCTTCCACCTGGTGCCTGGCTATGTCCAGAGCTTCCTCATATTTGTCTTCTTTAATTAATCGAAGAAACCTCCTTGAACCAGCAACGTTAGTTCTTTCCCCAATATTTATAAAATTGCTGTCGGGGGTAATAACCAGTGGTTCCAGACCAGCTAGCTTAAGAAATCTTGATTGTGGTATGGGGTCAATACCAGCCTCCAGTTCATTGTCTGAATTCAATTGTATGTTGTTTGTATTTTTCATTTTTTACAATTGAACCTCTTCTGTATCAGAATAAATAAATTTTCTGGGTTTATAATCCTTTACCAATTCAGCAATTGCTGCAATATGCGCGGGAGTAGATCCACAGCATCCTCCAATTATATTTACCAGGCCTTTATCAAGGTATTCCCTGATTTGTTCAGCCATCTGATCAGGTGTTTGATCATAAGCCCCAAAAGCATTAGGCAAACCTGCGTTAGGATGTGCCGAAATAGCAGCTTCTGTGCGAACTGCAATGGCATCTAGATGGGGAACTAACTGCTTTGCTCCTAAAGCACAATTAAATCCAACGGACAATAAAGGAATATGAGTTATAGATATTAAAAATGCTTCTGCGGTCTGACCGGATAAAGTCCGCCCCGAGGCATCTGTAATAGTGCCGCTAACCATGACCGGTGTTTGAATGTTACGTGCCTGTTTTACCTCTTCAATGGCAAAAAGTGCTGCCTTTGCATTAAGTGTGTCAAAAATTGTTTCTACCATCAGAATATCAACTCCTCCATCTAATAAGGCTTCCACCTGTTCTTTGTATGCCACTCTTAGTGTCTCAAATGAAACTGCCCTAAAACCAGGGTCATTTACATCAGGAGACATACTTGCTGTTTTATTGGTTGGTCCCATAGTCCCTAACACGAACCTCGGTTTATTTGGTTCTCTTTTAGTAAATTCTTCGGCTACCAGCTTTGCTATTTTGGCGGACTCATAATTAAGTTCATAGACCAAATCTTCCATATGATAATCGGCCATGGCAATGGAAGTACCAGAGAATGTATTAGTTTCTACAATATCCGCTCCTGCTTCAAAATATTTTCTATGAACTTCCGCAATAGCTTCAGGCTGGGTTAGAGTCAATAAGTCGTTATTGCCCTGTAATGGATAGGGCCAGTCTTTAAAACGGTTTCCCCTAAAGTCTTCTTCCGCAAATTTATACCGCTGAAGCATAGTGCCCATGGCACCATCCAATATCATAATCCGTTCCTTTAATATATCCTGTATCTTCTTCATATGTTTCCTTTTTTTAGGATTTACATCGCTTCAATTTTCTTGTTTGCACCACCTAATTCTAACCTTTAGAAAAGGTGTAATCACACATCTATTTATTAAATGTGATTGTCGGACTATTCTATAAATATTATCAAGAAAAATAGGCAAAGACATGTAGCCTTTTCTTTGTGTTATCTAGCCTTAGTTGCCATAATAAGGCAGCATAGTGGTAGAATGTAGCACCTTCTTTATAGTTAAAGGGTTGCTAAGGCTTCAACGGGTCTCGTCCCTCCACCTTTCTTGATAACAATGTCAATGTTGTAATGAACTGGCACAAAGAAACGCCACAAGTCATGTA
>CAJQNH010000120.1 GCA_905479615.1 uncultured Eudoraea sp. | reverse complement strand
CTTCCTTTTTCCTGTCAGTATTCTTATGCCAGTGTTTGTAGCTAATTGGTGATGTGGAAATACCCCCAGAAACACCTTCGGGTAAGAGATAAGCAACTGTTCAAATAGTCTTATCGTATAATTGACTCTATCTCTTGTTGTCCAATCGGGTTCATGTACTTTATCCTTTACAACTTCATCATGAAAATTTCCATATGGAAAACCATTCATGGTAAATACATAAAGACCATTTTTAATTAACCAACTTTTAAATTTTGGAAGATTATCATTCATAGCAAGCTCTTCACTTGCCTTATTGGATAGTCGCAACCCTATGCCAAATGGTTGTTCTTTTGATATTTTATTCTTTATAACAGGCAGGTATTCCACTAAACTCTCAAAAGTACTTGCCCAATCCTGTCCAGGATGAATATTAGTGCAATAAGTCAGATGGTATTTATCATCGATCAGCATAGTTTAGGCCATATTAATTTTACATTTATTATTTAGGAAATTTACTGCATTCTTCATTAATTCTATATCTATTTTATGCACATCCATCTTCTGCCCGATACCGTCTATTAATGTTATTGTCAATTCACCCCCAAGATGCTCACGAAATTCCTGAATCCCCTTTAATAACTCTTGCATTTCCGTGTCGCCTGAAACCGGAATAGACAAATCAAAGCCAATATCTAACATGACCTCTAAAATTTCATCCAAAATTTCGATTGAAATAAAACCTACAAGATGAGAATATGTTAAATCTAGTGCAATCCCCTTAGCCACGGCTTCACCATGTCTCAAAGAATAATTGCTCATCTGTTCTAACTTGTGTGCGGACCAATGACCAAAATCCAACGGTCTGGAGGACCCACTTTCAAATGGGTCACCCCCCTTGGCAATATGTTCCATATGCATTTCAGCGCACCTGTAAATAGTTTGAAGCATGGCGTCCATATCACGCTCCTTCAATTTGATCGCATTTTCTTTAATAGTTTTAAAGAAAAATTCATCTTTAATAAGCGCAACTTTAATGGCTTCAGCAACACCTGCAATCCAATCGCGCTGTTCAAGGCTTGTCAAAAAATCAATATCGTTTATTATAGCATATGGTGGCGCAAAAGTTCCTATAAAGTTCTTTTTATTATACGCATTTATACCATTCTTAACACCAATTGCAGCATCATTCTGGGAAAGGACGGTAGTTGGAATACGGATGAGTTTTACACCTCTGTGTGCAACTGAGGCAGCATAACCGGCCATATCTATTACCGCGCCACCTCCAATAACAACCACAAAGGAGTGCCTGCAAATAGCGTTATTATTGATAGCGCTTATTATTCTATCTACATTATCGTAATTGTTTTTGGCTATTTCTCCACCGGCTATAACAAGGCACTCTGTAAATAGTAGTTGCGAGCTATGCCCAAGACAATAATTTCTAATACTCTCAATTAACTTGGGGTGCTTTTTAAGAACGCCGTCGTCTACAACAAAAAGGAGTTTAACCTGTTCCTTCGGTTTATAAGATTTTATGACCTCAGCGAGCAAGCCATTGTTGCTTTCAAACACTGTGCTTGTAAAGTGCAAACTATATTTAAAGTTTACAGCAAAAGACTGCTCTATAGGTTTTAATTGCATGCTCTTAATTTAAGTTACCGCAAATATCTTAGCGAGTATGTATGACAGTGGTAGCAATAGTAAAACAATCAAACCAAACTGCCAACTATCAAATGCAACAGTGAGTGAAGCATCCAAAACAATTATTGAAAGCACACCACTGACTACCGCCTTCTTAATATTTTCAGGTGAATTTATTCTATATGCTCTGATTAATGAACTATAAATTAGAAATATAAACAAACCCAGAAAAGGAAATAAACTAATCCACTGTCCCTTTATGTCGGGTGTAATCATCAAAACGGTAAAAACAACCATTGCGTATAATAGTCCTGCCCAAATTATGTGCTTTTTATTTTGTCCATAAACCTCTCCCCGGCTTATTAACGTAATGGCAAAAATATATAAAAGAGGAATTATAGCATACATCCAATGGGATATTTCACCAAATACAGACATCCCTAAAATGAGATTTAATGCTCTGCAAAGCCCCATATTTAATGGCCCAAGAAATTGAAATTTTTTAGAGAATGTATCGTATAGTAAGATCGTCAAAGCTAGAATTAAAGCAATGACACCACTAAGGTAATTCACAAAAAAGGATAAGAAAATCCCTGATATCAATAGACCGCTTCCAAATAATGAAGCTCCTTTAAGCGATACGTCTCCTTTTGGAATAGGTCTTTCGGGTCGTTCTATCTGGTCAATTTTAAAATCAAACACGTCATTTAATACAACCCCTCCAGCGTAAAGAAAAGTTGAGGAAAATAAAAGTAAAATTAAATTCAGATATAACGGTCCGTTTAAAAAAGTATCAGATGTTACTAGCAATGTAAAACCGGATATACTGCAACCTGCCATTATATCTGCCATGGCCGTGGGCAAATTTGCTGGCCTGGCAAGCTTTGCGTAACCCAGAAGTACCAAGTTCATTCTAATTTATTTGATCTCTGTCTACGCGAGGTTCCTGACCTCTTAAAACGCTATTATCATTGAAAAGAATTGATTGATTAATTCCCTGCGGATTTAACCAGTCTGATTCTTTCATTTTGCCATTTTTACTAAAAGCATCCAATGCATTCTGATAACAGGTTTTTACGACGTCTTTACGGTCTATACCTCGTTTTAACATTAAAGTTGCGGTTTTTGGCACAGCTAATGGGTCGCTAACCCCCCAGTCTGCTGAACTATCCACTATGATATTTGAGCTGCCATATTTGCGAACTACTTCTACCATGCGTTCATTGCCCATTTTTGTTTTAGGATAAATAGTAAAAGCAGCTATAAAACCTTTATCTAAAACATCCTTTACGGTTTCCTCGTTGTTATGATCAATTATGACATTACCAGGATCCAGTTTATGCTCCATACAAACTTCCATACTCCTGATTGTTCCAGCCTTTTTATCCCTGTGAGGGGTATGAACCTGAACTGTCATATTTAGTTCTTTAGCCAGTTCTAATTGCTCCCTAAAATACTTATCCTCAGCCGGAGTTTGATCATCATAACCTATTTCTCCTATAGCTACAACATTTTCCTTGTGAAGATATAAGGGTAAAAGTTCCATAACCTGCTCAGCCAGGGCTTCATTGTTGGCTTCTTTGGAATTTAATCCAATAGTGCAATAGTGTTTTATGCCAAACTGACTCGCCCTAAATGGTTCCCAACCAACGAGGCTGCTATAATAGTCTTGAAATGATCCAACTTGGGTTCTCGGCTGACCTAACCAAAAAGAGGGTTCAATAATTGCAACAATTCCGGCTTCCGCCATAGCTTCATAGTCATCAGTTGTCCTTGAGGTCATATGAATATGAGGGTCAATTATCATCATTTTATCTTTCATAGCTCAATTTTTTAAATTTTCCCAGGTGATAGCCTTATTTGCCACTTTTTCAATCAAATCAGGATATTTTTCCAATAGTTTAGCTGCTTCATGTTGCTGAGAGTAATAACAACAAAGGGTAGCCGCTCTCTTTTCAATTATATCTTTACTTTTAAACAAATGATCCATATCCTGTAATAAAACACCTTCTAAAAACCCTGTGACAGGTCTCCAGAACAATGGGTCTATATCCCTTGAAGCCGCCCATCGCTCATGGGCATAATCTGAAATAATTCTTACTAAATCCCTGTTAGCCCGCTTTTCAACATCAATAATCTCTCCCAAATTTCGCTGCATAAACGCCGCTTTCAAATACATTTGATTCCATTGCTGATCATTAAAATATATAGAAGGGTATGGATTGTTTAATGCTATCGCGTCAAAAACTATCCCAATATTTGTTCTCAATGCTTCAACTCCTACCCGATTATAGTCCCCGGCATTTGGTAAAAGTATTAAAAACTTCAAAAAAGTTTCCAGCTCACCGGTATCTGCCACCTGAATAAGATTTGCCACCTTGGGTGAAAAATATGCTAAATCTGATTCTAGTACTCTAATGAGGAGATAAATCCTGGCAATTTGGAGCAGGTCTGCATTCTGTGTAATTAGATATTCTTCCAATTCCCGATTTATCCCTTCGATTCTTGGTTTTTTTGCAGGATCAATTTTTCCGGCAAGTAAACTATAGCATAAATATAATTCCTTTGCAGATTTTGATTTAATAATTAAATCTAACTTATTCTCTATCCAGGTATGTGTTTCTTGAGATACACTATCACCCAGAATTTTAGATAACTGTTTACGAGTATCCAAATGCTGCATAAATTCCAATTACAAAATAAACAAGGAGTTAAACAAAAGAAAAATTCTTAGCAGCACAAATATATTAAGATAACAACAAACCTCTTCTATAAATAAGGGAATATAGTTTTATAGAACACCATAAGTGTTTCAAAGGTTATTTTTAATTTAGCAAAAAATTG
>CAJQNH010000119.1 GCA_905479615.1 uncultured Eudoraea sp. | reverse complement strand
CTTTGGAAATGGTCACAGAGTCATCATGCCAGTTTTTCATAAAAAGGCCGATAACCTCATATCCCTGTTCTTTTAACAGATATGCCGCTACACTAGAATCTACACCTCCCGAAAGTCCTACAACTACTTTTTTCATACTTGTTAAAGAGCAGCAAAATTACAAAATTTGATTATTATTCGGGCTAAGACAAAAAGTAGTTACACTATATTCATTTTCAAAAACATTAGAACATAATTATAAGTACAATGTTTTTGAATATTTTCAAAATTCAATACCTTATAAATAGCAGAAGACAAGTTGGATTTAAATCCGAAAAATTAATTTTAATTGTATATTAAAATTATCCTAAAGTTAATTAGTCATAAAAAATGATACCAAAAAATATTGCATTTTTATACTATATTTAAAAAAATCGAATTATGAAAAAGCACCCAATTGTTAAACATTTCCTGATTTTAACCTTTTTGGCCCTGGCCGTCCTGTCTTGTAATAATGACGACGATGGCGGTTCCCAATCGGGAGAAAACATTGTTGAAATTGCAATGGCTAACCCCAATTTATCCACTTTGGTTGAGGCACTGGAAATTACAGATTTAGTAACTGCCCTTGAAGGCCCTGGTCTTTTTACGGTTCTGGCACCTACAAATGCTGCGTTCGATTTATTTTTAGCTACTGGAAATTTTTCCAGTATCAATGATGTTCCTGTTGATGTTTTGGAACAATTACTACTTAATCATGTAATAGGTTCACAAATAAATACAGCAAATTTTCAAACTCTTGCCAGGAATTATTTAGAAACCCTGGCAGACGGGCCAACCGATGGCACAAAGCTCTACCTCTATTTCGATGCCACTGGTGCTGCAATAGAATTTAACGGCGCTTCTAACTTAGTTGACGGGGATGTACTTGCATCGAATGGCGTTATTCATACCGTTGACACGGTTATAGATTTTCCAACATTGATGACCTTTATAACAAATGATATTAATTTTGAACAGTTGACAACTGCTTTGACGACTGCAACCCCAGGGACCGATTTTGCAGCACTTCTTTCAGGTACAGGACCGTTTACTGTCTTTGCCCCTGCCGAAATTGCATTTGATGAGCTGCTTGCCACTAATCCCGATTGGAACACCGTAGATGACATTGATGAGGATTTGTTAACCGCTGTGCTTCAACACCACGTTAGCAATGGCAATCTTCGTTCTGAGGATATTACAGATCAATCAACCGCAACTACCTTGGAAGGAGATGATATTACGTTTTCATTATCGTCTGGTATAGTAACAATTACGGATGGTTCCGGAAATTCAGATATTGTATTAGCAGTCGCTGATATACAGGCTGCAAATGGTGTCATGCACCTTATTACTATGGTAATGATCCCGGATACTACGAATTAAGCTTCCGCCAACATTAAAATTTAAATATTTTGAACTGCCGTATAAACGGCAGTTTTTTTATGCTCCAAAACTTAGTACAATACAAAATGTTCAATTTTTAATGTTGATTAATTAATATTTTACCTTAAACAAAAGCAACCCTTTAGTTACTTTCACATCTTTAATTTGATTGAATCAAATTAGTCTTTTATAATGCTATTTAATATCTATTAAGCTTAAATTGTTTGAATGTTAAACATTTTATAAATAATTTTTTTTGTTTAACCTTTATTATATTTTTGTTAAACATTAATAAATAATTATAACTTTAAATCTTAAAAATGAAATCAAGTCCAAATTTTTTCAAAGCGATGTTAGCTACTCTTTTATTAGCTATAACTTTTTCATGTTCCAATGATGACAATGGTGATCAAGCTCCTCCAATTGAGCAAGAGCAAAATATCGTTGAAATTGCTCTGGGAACCCCAGAACTTAGTATACTAGTTGCAGCACTTTCGGCTGCAGACGGGAATTTAGTTGAATTGCTTGGTACAGACGGGCCCTTTACTGTATTAGCCCCTACCAATGCAGCTTTTACTGCTTTCTTAGCTTCTAATGGTTTTGCTTCCTTAGAAGACGTCCCAACAGATGTTTTAGCGGAAATTTTATTGAACCATGTTATTTCGGCTGATATTACATCAGGTGATTTAACTGCAGCAGGAGCTGGTTATGCCAGCACCAACGCTTCAGGAGCAGGTGGAAATTTCATAAGTATTTATTTTAATACGTCTAATGGAGTGCGTTTTAATGATGTTGCTGCAGTTTCAAGTCCTGACATTGATGCGTCTAATGGAACTATACATATTGTTGATGCAGTTATCCCTATTCCTTCTATTCTTGCTCATGCTGGAGCTAATAGGGATTTCGATAGTTTAGCAGTAGCTTTAGGTGCTGCAGACGGAAATTTAATTGATGTATTAAGTGGTGATGGTCCTTTTACAGTTCTTGCACCTGACAACGCTGCATTTACAACTTTTCTAGATGGTGCAGATTTAGGTGGCGTGAATACAGCAGTACTTTCTCAGATCTTACTTAACCATGTACTTGGTGGGGTGGTTACATCTTCTGACCTAGTGGCTGGCGGTGCCGGTTATACAAATACCAGCGCAACAGGACCAGGAGAAAATGCGTTAAGCCTATATTACAACACTTCCGATGGAGTTGTTTTTAATGGAATTTCTACAGTGACTACCGCCGATGTAGTAGGTACAAATGGAATTATACATGCGGTTGATACCGTTATAGACATCCCTACTGTAGTGACATTTGCTGCTGCAGATCCTAATTTCACTACTTTAGTTGAAGCCTTAACGACCCTAACACCCGGAACAGATTTTGTTAGCATTTTATCAAGAACAGAAGGCAGTAATGCCGATGGGATAAATCCTGAGTTTACAGTTTTTGCGCCTACAAATGATGCATTTGCTGAATTAGCTGAAATACCAGGAGAAGCTGTTCTGACGCAAGTTTTATTGCACCACGTAGTAAGTGAAGCTAATATTACTTCAGGTGACCTGACTCCTGATGGAGACACTACTGCCCCTACATTGGAAGGAGACGATATAACCATCACGTTGCCAGGTACAGACCCAAACATAGCCGATGTAACGGACGGTGCGGGTAACACGGGTAAAGGCATAATAGCTGTTGACGTACAGGCAGGAAATGGTGTTATACATGTTTTAGACGCAGTACTTCTTCCTGATACCACAAACTAATTATAATATTGATGCAGGTGACTAAATCAATTATTTGGTAGCTAAAACTCCCTTGAAATTCAAGGGAGTTTTTTTGTAGGAAAAAAGACAGGTTTCTAACTTAGAAATTAGAGACATCAAAATTGAAACTGTTAGCATACAAAAAATGAGCCTTTACAACTATTCTTTTTTTTTAGTGGAACTATAGTGCATCTTTGAAATCCCAAATCTTATCAAACTAAACCTACTTAAAGCCAGAAGCCCCGACATATATGTCAGGGCTTTTTTCTTTTATAACAGGTTTTAGTTATTTATTCTTTTTCTGTTGCTCTGCCTGATCCATCATCTCCCTCATTTTACGCTGAAACTTATTTTCTTTTTTAGGTTTCTTTTTATTCTCCTGTATCTGAGCGTGTATTTTGTCCTCATTCAGAATGAATTTCTTTATGGCTAACATAATAAAAATGGTAATAAGGTTTGAAACAAAATAATACAAACTCAAGCCACTTGCATAATTGTTAAAAAAGAAAAGCATCATCAAGGGAGACAGATACATGATGAATTTCATATTTGGCATACCTGGTTGCGTTTGCATATTCTGCCCTGTGGTCATCATCATATAAAAGAAAATAGCCACTGATGCCAATATCGGGAATAAGCTCACATGATCTCCATAGAAAGGTATAGTAAAAGGCAACTCAGCTATAGTGTCATAGCTAGATAAATCCCCAGCCCATAGAAAAGCCTTCTGGCGCAATGCAAAAGATGTAGGGAAAAACATAAATAGCGCATAGAATATAGGCAACTGTAGCAAAGCAGGCACACAACCACTCATAGGACTCACCCCTGCTTTATTGTAAAGCTTCATGGTTTCCTGCTGCTTCTTCATTGCATTATCCTTATATTTTTCTGTGAGCTCTGTAATTTCAGGTTTAAGCACCTTCATTTTGGCCTGCGATAAATATGACTTATACGTAACAGGAGACATGAGTAGCCTAACCAGAATAGTCATTACTACAATGGCAATCCCAAAGGGTAAAAATGAACTTAAAAAACCATAAAATGGTGTAAATACATATCTGTTTATCCAACCAAATATCCCCCATCCGTAAGGAATGGAGTCTGCCAGACCCAGCTCCTTGTATTCAGACAAAACTTTAATATCAGTTGGTCCGTAATACCGATTCATATTATAAGAAAGTTCACCGCCTGCCATTTGCAAAGGTGCCACTGTCGCAAATTCCTTGGTTATTTTTGCTTCTTTACTCTCCTCCTCTACTAAGTTCTTCGAACTTAAGTCTGCTGACTCAAAAGGAGTCTTTGTCGCCAGAATAGAACTAAAAAAATGCTGTCTGTAGGAAAGCCAGGTCACACCATTCTCAATTTCTTCGTCATCACCGCTCTCAGACAGTTTGCTTATTTTACCTTCCTCATGTTTATAGGTGAGTCTGGTATATCTATTCTCATATTGAATACTTTTATTATGTCTTATCCCTCTCAGTTTCCAATTAAGATTTATGGGCTGGGCATCATTTATTACCCCGCTTAAACCTTGAGAGCGAACTGTATAATCTACCAGGTATTCATCAGGTTTCATTTCATAGCGAAATTCCAGATACTGATCTGCGGCAACCTTAGCCTTCATTGATAACACCTCATTGTCACCATTTTTGGATAATGATGGCTCAAAAAACAAATCTTTGGAATCCAATACCCGATTATCCCGGGTTGAAAAATTAATCCCAAAAGAGGAGTTTCCGTCTTTAACTAAATAAATAGGTATAGAATCAAAGGAGACAAATTTCTTCATCCTGGCTTCAATTATCTGACCTCCTTTATTACTTACTTCCAAAAAGAGGACTTCATTTTCAAGAATGGTAGTACCTTCCCTAGCTGGAGTAAAACCAAAACCACCTATAGTATTTTTGTAATCAGCAATGGCAACAGAGTCCTGTAGATCAATTTTTGTTTCCGGCAAAACAGCCTGAGGAACTGTAGATTCCTCTTCTATTACCTGAGACTCCACTTTAGCCCTTTCTGTTTTTTGAGCCTCTAATTCTTCAGGTGTTGGTTGATTTTGGTAAAACCAAAAAATGAGGATACCAAATATCAGTACGAAGCCGATGATGGAATTTATGTCCAGTTTCTTTTCTTCCATTTAACTTATTTTAAATACCAATCCATTGCGAATTTAGCTTATACCCATGACCGGATAGTCCCAAATGGTCTGCAAATATATATCCAATTGTGGAGTTTATGCCAAACTGGCATTAGTTTGTTGTCTTTTGTGCAGCAATACCGCCTTCACAAAGCCCACAAATAGGGGATGTGGATTGGCTACAGTACTTTTATATTCCGGATGATATTGTACACCTATGAACCAGGGATGAGAAGGTAATTCTATTATTTCCACCAATCCGGTTTCTTTATTTATTCCAGAGGCCAACATACCTGCTTTCTCAAATTCTTCCTTGTAATCATTATTAAATTCATAACGATGTCGATGTCTCTCTGAAATAGAAGTTTGTCCATGGTAAACTTTATGTACAAGTGTACCTTCCAGTATTTCGCAATCCCATGCTCCAAGGCGCATTGTCCCCCCTTTATTGGTTACAGACTTTTGAGCTTCCATTAAACTAATGACAGGATGATCTGTACTTCCGTCCATTTCAGTCGAATTAGCATCTTTTAACCCCAAAACATTCCTTGCAATTTCAATTACCGCCATTTGCATTCCCAGACATATCCCTAAAAAAGGAATATTATTTTCTCTTGCGTATCTCACAGCTTTGATTTTGCCTTCAATGCCTCGCTCTCCAAAACCTGGTGCCACAAGAATTCCCTGAAGGCCCTTCATTTTTTCTTCAAAATTTTTGGCCGTGATATGCTCTGAATGAATAGATCTGACATTTACTTTCACCTCATTTATAGCACCCGCATGAATAAATGATTCCAGAATAGATTTGTAAGAATCCTGTAATTCAACGTATTTACCTATTAGACCAATAGTCACTTCAAACTTAGGATTTTTATGCCTGTCCAGGAATTCATTCCATTGATCCAGATCCGGAACCGTATTATCGGGTAAGTCAAGTTTTTGTAGTGCCACCGTATCTAATCCTTCATCCTGCATCATTACTGGTACATCATATATAGTTGATGCATCTATAGATTGTATTACGGCCTCTTTTTTAACATTACAAAACAATGCCAGTTTTTGTTTGATGTCATCAGACAATTCATGTTCCGTTCTGCATACCAGGATATCTGCTTTTATTCCACTCTCCATCAAGGTTTTAACGGAATGCTGTGTTGGCTTGGTTTTTAATTCTCCTGCTGCAGAAAGGTATGGGACTAAGGTAAGATGTATTACAATGCCATTATTATCACCAAGCTCCCAAAGTAATTGCCTTACGGCTTCTATATAAGGAAGAGATTCTATATCCCCGACGGTTCCCCCTATTTCAGTAATAACAATATCATATTCACCGCTATTCCCAAGTATTTGAATCCGTTCCTTAATTTCATTTGTAATATGCGGAACTACCTGTACCGTTTTACCTAAAAACTCTCCGCGACGCTCTTTTTCAATTACACTTTGGTATACCCTTCCCGTAGTTACATTATTGGCCTGTGAGGTCTTTACATTCAAAAATCGTTCATAGTGCCCAAGATCCAGATCGGTTTCCGCACCATCATCAGTAACATAACACTCTCCGTGTTCATAAGGGTTCAGGGTACCCGGATCTACATTGATATAGGGATCTAATTTTTGTATGGTAGTTTTATAACCCCTGGCTTGCAGAAGTTTGGCTAAGGACGCAGCAATAATTCCTTTTCCAAGTGAAGAAGTAACACCTCCCGTAACGAAAACATATTTAGTATCTGGCATATCGCACTTCTATATTACGGGGGTCAAAGGTACAAAATGCAACTAGAATTTATTGGGTATCTTCAGGAAATTCTTCCCTAATTTTTCTAATGAGCCCCTCCATACCATTTATTTTAATTTCAAGAATAGCCTTCATATGCTCCCCAAGTTTACCATTAGGAAAGCCATTTCTTTGAAACCAGATTAAATAAGCCTCCGGTAAATCAAGCAGGTAGCGCTCTTTAAACTTGCCATATGGCATTTTATAATGAGCAAGTTCAATAAGTTTTTTCCTGTCGGGAAATAGTTCCATCATTAAATCTAAATAAATTATCTTTAATACATTATAAACGATATAAAATGAAACGAAGAACATTTATAGGCTCTTCTGTAGCCGCCACAGTAGGTTTAGTTTCTACTGCCGGGGTTGCCATGGAAGCTAAATCAATTCCCGCCAGCAATTTAAAAGGAAATATCAATCACAGCGTATGTCGTTGGTGCTATAGCAAGATTCCTATGGAAGATTTTCTCCAAAGCCTTAATGAATTAGGGGTTACTGCAATGGATTTAACCGGTCCGGAAGATTGGCCATTGATGAAGAAGTATGGCATTCATGCATCTATGTGCTGGGGCGCAGGTTTGGGCATTGAGAAAGGCTGGAACGATCCTAAACTGCACGAGGAGCTAATAAAGGATTATTTGCAAATGATTCCGAAAGTGGCGGAAGCTGGCTACACCAATCTAATTTGTTTTAGTGGAAATAGAAACAGTATGAATGATGAAGACGGACTTAAAAATTGCGCAAAAGGATTAAAACAAATTATGCCTCAGGCAGAAAAACACGGAGTGGTTATTCAGATGGAACTTTTGAACTCTAAAGTAGACCATAAAGATTATATGTGCGATCATGCTAAATGGGGTGTAGCTTTATGCAAGGAAATTGGTTCAGAAAATTTCAAATTACTGTATGATATTTACCATATGCAAATTATGGAAGGTGACGTTATAAGGACCATCCAGGAGCACCATACCTATTTTGGCCACTATCATACTGGTGGTAATCCCGGAAGGCATGAAATTGATGAGACTCAGGAATTGTATTATCCAGCTATAATGAAGGCTATTTTAGAAACCGGATATAAAGGTTATGTGGCACAGGAATTTATTCCCAGCTGGGAGGACAAAATCGCAGCTTTGAAGCAAGGGGTGACCATTTGTGATGTTTAGCCCATAAGAGAAAACGAAACCAAATTCTTAATTTCCCAGGGCATCTTTTATTTTCTGATTCCATGATTGCTGCTGCTCAATGTTTCGGGAATAGTTGGTCTCATTGTCATAAACTTGTTGAAATTCTGCAAGTTCTTTATTTATTTTACGATAAATAGCTTTTACCTCGGCCTTCACATTTTTCGTAAATGTGGTAGTATCCATAATTTTTCGCATTTTCCTGGCAAACAATTCAGAGATATCAAAATGCAGCTGCTCGTGACTTAGAATTACTTCATCACATATTTTTGGCTGATACCAAGATCTATCCGGATAAAAAAAAGTACTTATGGAATAATCCAATTCATATTTTCCATCTTCTTCTGTTGCAGAAAATTGATAGCTCAGCCCGCTTGCCGTGGTGGCAGCTACCTTGGAACCCTCTATGGGTTCCGCTTTGAAATTTACCCAGCTCAATCTTTGTTTGGGGTGCCACAGAATAGCCTCTTCCTCCTGAGCAAATGACATTCCAAACCATAGAAATACCAAAAGCCCGAATATGAATCTTAGAGATCCCAAAGAAATACAATTTTCTTTTTAACATCTGGATGAAGACTTAATATTACAGGGCAGGTCCGCGCAGTATGCTCCAGAATCTTTTTGTTTTTTTCAAATATTTTAGCCGGTAGATGTAGCTCTATATCAATCTGAGATATCTGTCTTGGATTTGCAGCCATATGCTTGGTGACCTTGGCAGCAGAATTTTTTAAATCAACTTCCATGTCCCTGGCCTTAATCCCCATCATGGTGAGCATACAGCTAGCTAAAGCTGTTGCAACCGTATCTGTCGGTGAAAAGGCTTGTCCAAGGCCGTTATTATCAACAGGTGCATCCGTTATAATTTCATTTCCTGAGCGTAGGTGAATACAGCTAGTGCGTAATTCACCTATATATGTAACTTCTGAAGTCATGGTTAGGGGTTAATCTGGGTTATTCGCATATCCTGGTACATCATTATATACGAAGCAGTATTGTAATATCCGGAAGAAGGTTCATTGTCATAATCAAATTTATTTCCGCAATATTCTGTACTCCCAACGATATTTGAAGCCTCAAACAAATTAAGCTTATAAGCCAATTTTAAAAGTAGGTCATAGGTAATGTCAAAGCCACGCACTGCATACCGGTCCGGATCTGCCCCAAAACGTATTCTGTATCTTCTTACGAAAGCATTGTTATTAGTTTCTTTATATACAGAGGGATAGGTGAAATTGAGGTTAGACAAGTGCGCCCCTGAGATAACATCATTTTCAAATGCCTTATTCTTATTAGTGGTAAACATCCGTACTTTGGTGGTATCTGAATTAGACGAATTAAGAATGGAACTTACACTGGAAACCACTTTAAAATTATCGGTCTCTACAAATACCCAGTTCTCGGCGTCAAGGGAAAGAAGACTGGCAAATACCTCCAGATCTAAAGAAATATTTTCTTCATCTTCCTGAAGATCAACAGATTTAGCCAATGGAAACTTTTCCTTTATCTGTTCGCCAACCGGCTTATTCTTAGCATCGGTAATCACAATAATATTCTCATCCGTTATAGAATCTTTAATAAAACCGAGCATTCGCTCACGCAATATCTGATCAGACGGAATAGAAAAGAAAACATTTTCGAGTTCAAAATCACTTGTTGAAGCAAGAGGCGCAATAACCGGCACCTTAGCATTAGCGGCCTTAATCGCCACTTCTTTTAAGGAATTTAATTGCAATGGCCCTATTATGGCGCTAACTCCTTCTAAATTTTCTCCCTGAAGCAGCAGTCTTGTTCTGTCTGAATTTAATTGAGTATCAAATGTTTTTACATCAACAGAAATACCCAGTTCCGAAATAGAATCCAAAGCAACCAGGGCACCACTATACAAACCAAGGCTATAACTTATCGCATTGCTTCGCGTAATTGCGTCTGTGGCGCTATCAACATCACTGAGGTCCAATCTATCAGTACGAAAAGGAAGTAAGTAAATCAGTTTTGGTTTATTAATGGTATTGATACTATCTAAAAGGTTTATTCTATCGAGAATCAAAGAATTTTTCACTTCGAAGTTTCCTGTTTTATCTTTAGGGAGTTTTAAAACCATTCCAGCCTTTAACCCTTTGGAAAGATCCGGATTGAGTTCAAGTAATTCTTTATAATCTATCTCCAAATTTCTGGTTAAAGAGTATACAGTTTGTTTGGGCTTAACTTCATAAAAAATGAAATTATCGGTATTCACCTCATTGTCGTCACTTTTCATTTCCGGTAACCTAATTACCATATCTTCCTTTAACCCCCCGCGTTCCCCGATCTCAGGATTTAGTCTTACAATTTCCTGGGAGCTAATATTA
>CAJQNH010000118.1 GCA_905479615.1 uncultured Eudoraea sp. | reverse complement strand
CTTGGAGTGGATTGGACTTGTTCTGCCCGAAATGCCAGAACTTTGACAGGAGGGAAAATAACCCTCCAGGGAAATTTTGATCCCGCCCGCTTATTGTCACCCCCGGAAGTCATTAAAAAAATGGTCCCAAATGATAAATGAATTTGGAAAGGATCAATATATCGTTAATCTCGGCCATGGGATTCTACCAAACGTCCCTGTGGAAAATGCAAAGGCATTTATAGATGCTGTAAAAGAGTATAAGCCCTAAGGTAAAAGGGGATTAAATTATATAACCCTATTCTTTACCTTAGTAGAATCAAAGTGTTTGATGTCGGATAGTCATATAAGTAGTTTATTTGCTTTAGAGCCATTAACAACTGTGGATACCTCCACTTTACACACTTTTTTAGCTTCAAATAAAAAAGAATTTCGTCGCTTTTTCCCAATTACCTTAAGACAAAATGAGACTATTCAGGCCTCTGAAAACTACATTATAAATAAAAATGAACAGATAAAATTAAAAACAGAATTTACTTTTGCCCTAAAAACAAATAATACTGTGGTAGGCTTACTTATTTTAAAAAAATTGAATTGGGGACTTAAGCGGGGTGAAATAGCCTATTGTATTGATAAAAATTATTCAGGCAAAGGTTGGATTACGAGGGCTGTAAAGGAAATTACTTCTTTTGCATTCAATGATCTTGGTTTAAAAAGTCTGGAAATAATTGTATCCAGCCAAAATAACGCGAGTATTAGAGTAGCAGAAAAATCCGGGTATAAATGGACAAAAACATTGTTAAAAGCCCATACCCCGCCATATGAAGAACCGCTTGATATGGAATTATATGAAAAATCAAATGAAAAATAAATTCTACAGATACATTGAAGAACTTCAAGACACAATTACTTCCGGATTAGAAGAAATTGACGGTTCCGCCAAATTTCGTGAAGATATTTGGAAACGTCAGGAAGGTGGTGGTGGCAGGACAAGGGTAATTGAAGACGGTTCAGTTTTTGAAAAGGGTGGAGTAAACATATCTGCTGTTCATGGTGAACTCCCAAAAAGTATGCAAACCTATTTTGGTGTAAAGGATGCAGATTTTTATGCATGCGGTCTAAGTCTGGTGCTCCATCCCGAAAATCCCATGGTCCCAACTGTGCACGCCAATTGGCGCTATTTTGAAATGTATGATAAAAAAGGTGCATTGGTAGATCAATGGTTTGGGGGAGGCCTCGATCTTACACCATATTATTTATTTGAGGAAGATGTTAAGCACTTTCATTCAGTTTGCAAAGCATCATGTGAACCGCATGATCCTGATTTTTATAAAATCTATAAAAAGAAATGTGATGACTATTTCTGGAATAGTCATCGCGGGGAAGCACGAGGAGTAGGTGGGTTATTTTTTGATTACTGCAAAGTTTCCGACAATATGAACATAGCGGATTGGTATAACTTTGTCACCGCGGTTGGAAATGGATTTCTGGAGGCATATATACCAATTGTTATAAAAAGAAAGTCCCTCGATTATACCAGTAAACAAAGGGATTGGCAAGAAATTCGCCGTGGTCGCTATGTTGAATTTAATCTGGTTCATGACAAGGGTACACTTTTTGGATTAAAGACAAATGGTCGTATTGAAAGCATTCTTATGAGCTTACCTCCACATGTTCAATGGAAGTATGATCATCATCCGGATCGAGGCAGTGAGGAGGCCAGATTAATTAAAGTATTGGAGAATCCAAGATCATGGGTTTGACATCTTTTAATTGTAATTTAGAAGCAAATACTTCTTAGAATGCTACAAAAAATATTTCAAATAGATGCCTTTACAGATCGGTTGTATTGCGGTAATCCTGCAGCTGTTTGTATCCTGGAAAACTGGATAGAAGATAGCATAATGCAAAAAATTGCCATGGAAAACAATCTTGCGGAAACCGCATTTGCCGTTAAAGATGGTTCTCAATATATTATTAGATGGTTTACACCTGAGTTGGAAGTAGATTTGTGTGGACATGCAACCCTGGCAACTGCTTTCGTCCTATTTAACTATTATAATCTTAACGACTCTTATGTTGAGTTTTTTTCACCTAGAAGTGGAAAATTAAAAAGTGCAAAAGGTGAAAATGGACTATTAATACTGGATTTCCCAACAGATGAAATTAAACCTGTAAAACCAACCCAAGCGCTTAACGAAGCAATTGGTAAGACTCCGGTTTATACCTTAAAAGGAAAGACAGACTATCTCCTTATTTATAATACCCAGAAAGACATTGAACAATTGAACCCCAATTTCTTTTTGCTCAATCAATTGGATGCCCGAGGGGTAATTGTTTCCGCCCCTGGAGATAATGTAGACTTTGTATCGCGTTTTTTTGCTCCCCAATGTGGAGTCAATGAAGACCCCGTTACCGGCTCAGCCCATACCAGCCTGATACCCTATTGGTCTAAGGCCCTTGGAAAATCTAAACTTGCGGCCAAACAGTTATCCAAAAGAGGTGGTGATATTTATTGTGAATTTCTGGACCAACGGGTTAAAATTGCAGGGAGAGCGGTTCCATATTTAAAAGGTGAGATTATTATTTAGAATATATTCATTTCTGTTACCTTTAACTTAAAATAAAACCAATGTATCCACTTCGAAGAAATAGAAGATTACGAGCAAATAATGCCATCAGACATTTGGTTCGCGAAACAATTTTAACTCCCAGCGACTTTTTAGTCCCATTATTTATTGTTGAAGGCCATGGAATTAAGGAAGAAATACCTTCAATGCCCAATTACTATAGGTTAAGTCTCGACAACCTGGGTAAAGAGGTAAAAGAACTTTGGAACATGGGGCTTTGTGCTGTTCTGCTTTTTGTCAAAGTGCCCGAATCTCTTAAGGATAATAAAGGAACAGAAGCTCTAAATGAACATGGTTTAATGCAACGTGCAATTAATTCGGTTAAAAGTGCTTGTCCCGATATGTTGGTTATGACAGATGTGGCACTTGACCCTTATTCATCATATGGACATGATGGAATTGTGGCTAATGGCCAGATTCTTAATGACGAGACAAGTGAGATTTTGGCGCAAATGAGTATTTCACATGCTCAGGCAGGTGCAGACTTTGTAGCTCCCAGCGATATGATGGACGGTCGGATACAAATTATCAGAGAAGCTTTAGAGGATGAGGAATTAACCAATACGGGAATCATGTCGTATGGCGCAAAATATGCAAGTGGCTTTTATGGACCATTCCGTGACGCTTTGGAATCAGCTCCTGTAAACAATGCCGATGTTCCTAAAGACAAGCAAACTTACCAGATGGATCCGGCTAATAGAATAGAGGCTATTAAAGAAGCCCATATGGATGTTGATGAAGGAGCTGATATTATTATGGTAAAACCGGGAATTTGTTATCTGGATATTGTAAGAGAAATTAAAGATGCAGTAGAAGTGCCCGTGGCGGTATATCAGGTTTCAGGAGAATATGCCATGCTTAAAGCTGCCGCAGAAAAAGGTTGGCTGGATCATGATTCCGTTATGATGGAGCAATTGATCTCAATAAAACGGGCAGGTGCAGATATAATTGCGAGCTATTTTGCAAAAGATGCAGTAAAATTAATGGGTTAGCCTGCTTACTTTCAATACTTTACCATACTACTCTATGGGAAGATTTTTATTTTTTAAATCGCAGTTTTACTTTTTAATACTGTTTGGTATTTTATCTTCTTTGTCTTATGCACAGAATAGTTCTATAGAAATTTGGAATTCAGACAATAAGCGCAGCGAAATTACCAATAGATCTATCCCAATAGACCGGATTTCAAAGGAAACTGACCATAAAGTAGATTCTATTATTACCAATGGCATAAAAAACCATGCTTTTCCCGGCGCTCAGATTTTAGTAGCGAAAAAAGGTGAGATCATTTTTCATAAGGCTTATGGTTTTTATACTTACGACAGTATTCAACCAGTAGCACTGAATGCCATCTATGACCTTGCATCCGTCACAAAAATTACTGGTCCCTTACTTGCCTTGATGAAACTATATGACGAAGGAAAACTTGATCTGGATGTGCCGTTTTCCAGGTATTGGAAACCCTGGAAACATATAAGAGACAAAAGTGAACTAACCCTACGTGAAATCCTTTCACATCAGGCAGGTTTAAAGCCATATATAATTTTTCTAAATGAAGTTCAAAAAAAAGGAAGAATAAGTCGAAAATATATCCATTCAGAGCCTTCACCCAGATTTAAAAATCAGGCTTATGAACATCTTTACGTGAAAAATAGATTTATTACAAAAATGCATAGGGAAATTGACCGATCCCAGGTGAATGAAAATAAAACCTATCTATATTCCGGGCTGGCATTTTTAATATTCCCTAGACTTATTTCTCAACTTACCGGGGTGTCTTATGAGTATTATTTACAAAAACATTTCTATTTGCCACTGGGAGCCACTGCCCTTGGGTTTAAGCCCAAAACTAAAAAGTATCCTAACCCTATTGTACCAACCGAAGTAGATTCAGTATTCAGGAAGGACCTGGTAAAAGGATGGGTTCATGATGAAAATGCTGCTCTAATGGGAGGAATCTCAGGAAATGCCGGCCTTTTTGGGACAGCCAGAGATCTGCATATCATATTGCAAATGTACCAGAATTTTGGTATTTATGATGGCCATAGGTATCTTTCGGAAGCTACCGTTAAAGAATTTACAAAAGTACAATATCCTGAAAATGACAACAGGCGCGGTCTTGGTTTTGATAAACCCCTATTAAATAATAAAGACTTACCGATTTCCGAAGCATACCCGGCTATAGATGCTAGCATGGAAAGCTTTGGGCATACTGGTTTTACAGGAACCTTTATATGGGCCGACCCAATAAACCAATTGGTATTTATTTTCCTTTCCAATCGTGTTTACCCTACTCGCGACAATAGAAATTTATATGAACTAAATATCAGGCCGCAATTACATCAGTTGTTTTATGTAGACCAGGGGCAGAAATAATTAATCAGAATAGTAACTCATATTATTAGTATTTTAGTATTCTAATCAATATTTATGGAATTACTTCTCTTTTATGCTTTTGTATCCATCTTTTTTTCGTTTTTATGTTCTATTTTGGAAGCTGTTCTATTAAGTGTAACCCCAACTTTTATTAATGTTAAGAAAAAAGAAGGAAAGCATTATGCTGTTACACTGGAAGAATTGAAAAAAGATGTGGACCAACCACTCATAGCCATCCTTACCTTAAATACAATTGCACATACTGTTGGTGCAATAATGGTAGGTGTACAGGCTAAGGTAGCTTATCAGGAAATATATGGGAGCACTACCCGTAGCATTTTTGGTATCACATATACTGAAGAAGTCATGGTAGGAGTTGTATCTACGATCATGACGATACTAATACTTGTACTCTCTGAGATCATACCAAAAACAATTGGTGCTACCTATTGGAAAAAACTTGCCAATTTGACTGCAAAATCCCTAAAAATAATGGTTTTGGCTTTAAAATGGACAGGGCTGCTTTGGGTGCTTCAGTTATTCACACGACTTATTGGTAAAAAAGAAGTACATGGTAGTGTCCTGAGCAGGGAAGACTTCACTGCAATGGCAGATATTGCTCATGAAGAAGGAGTTTTTCAGGAATCAGAATCAAAGGTGATTAAAAACCTTCTGAAATTTGATGAAATTTG
Source organism: uncultured Eudoraea sp. (assembly GCA_905479615.1). Classification (GTDB taxonomy): domain Bacteria; phylum Bacteroidota; class Bacteroidia; order Flavobacteriales; family Flavobacteriaceae; genus Eudoraea. Next base: position 15,148 of record CAJQNH010000118.1, on the reverse strand, counting down.
TGCGAAGGATATCATGACACCCCGGGCTGTGATGAAAATAGCGAAGGAAACTACGTCTATTAAAGAATTCTTTGAGAATAATCCAAAACTAAGGTTCTCGAGGATTCCCATTTATGGAGAGAGTGTAGACATAATTACCGGTTATGTTTTAAAAGATAATGTTCTGGAGTCGATTATAAATGAAAATGGAGATATTCCCTTATCAGAAATTAAAAGGGACTTGTTAGTCACAAAAAGAAATACCCCTATTCCCCAACTATTTGAGACTTTGATTGCAAAAAGAGAGCATGTTGCACTGGTGGTTGACGAATATGGCTCTGTTAGTGGCTTGGTTTCCATGGAGGATGTGATTGAAACCTTATTAGGGCTGGAAATAATGGATGAAAGCGATAATGTTGAGGATTTGCAGCTACTCGCAAGGAAAAAGTGGGAAGACAGAGCTAAAAAAACAGGTATAATTGAATAAAAAATGGTTACTGCATATATAAGTACCCCTTTGGGGAGTGCAAAACTGGAAGGAGATGAAAATGGCATTAGCTCTGTTACCGTAATCGAGAGCGATGAACCCGAAAGCAAAATAATCCCGGAAGTTCTGGTGGATGCGGTATATCAACTAAATGAATACTTTGAAGGTGAACGACAGAATTTTGACCTTTTAATAAATCCGGAAGGCACCGAATTTCAAAAAAAGGTTTGGAATTCATTATTGGAAATACCTTACGGAAAAACGATGTCTTATTTGGAACACTCAAAGAAACTTGGCGATGTAAAAGCTATTCGTGCAGTTGCTTCAGCCAATGGAAAAAACCCCCTTTGGATAATTATCCCCTGCCACAGGGTAATTGGATCTGATGGTTCATTAACAGGATATGCCGGTGGATTACACCGCAAAAAATGGCTTTTAAACCACGAGAGTCCCTCGAAGCAACAATCCTTATTCTAAATCTGCAGACCAACTGGTTTGTAGAAGTGTAATTCCATAGGCTATATTAATGCCAAATAGGGTTTTTGTCGTAGATTTCAGACCTATTAGCTCCATAAGTAAAAGAAAGGCTAGTTTCGGTGATTATTAAACAAACCAGCTAGTTGGTTTTGTACTTTTTTAATTTTTTATAAAACGAGTAGGTGCAAATTCCAAATTTGTATTTCTTATTAATCTCCCTTCTTCGGAAATAATAATTATTCCTCCCTTCAGAGTTTCTTCATCAACCAATTTGGCGTAACCCATTAGAAATGTATTGCTTTTGTCATTATAGTCAAAAGCTGTAAGCTCAATATCAAGTCCTATCTCTTCCTGTACTTGTTGCACAACGGAGAGCATATCAATAATTATATTTTCTTTTGTAATAAAATCATAGATAGCCGGCCCAAAAGGGATAATTGAAGGCTGTGCATAAAGATTGAGATAATACAGTTTCTCATTAACAATACTGGCCTCAGACTGAATAGGTCCTGCAGAAAAATACCTGTTTATCGAGAAGCGCTCCTGTTGTATTACTTCCAGGGTCTGCAAATCATAAAGCGTAAGTTCATAATCAGACGCCGAATTCCCATTTAGAATAATCATATCCCCATCTTTATTGATTAAAATGCTTGGGACCGATTTTCCAAAATCAAAGGTTCTTATTATAGTATTACTATCCGTATCTAAAATAGAAAGTTTATAGTTGGACTGCTGATCCAGAAAAGTAATTAACAGCCGGTTCCCATAATAAAGTGGTTCAAATACATCATTTACGTTAAATTCCACAATTAAATCTATCACCTCATCAGTAGTTAGATTTATGGTCCTAATACCATAATTTGTCGAACCTTCAGGGCTGAAAAATCCCAGAAAAAGTTTATTTTCCGAATTAGCGCCCCAAGTAACTGATCTTTCACTAGATATGGTATAAAACTCGTTTAGAAAAGTGCTCTCCCCACTTACATAATTTCTTTGTATTGCAGAAAAACTGCCAGCTGCAAAACTGAAAAAAGTAAGAAGGTCAGATACCTGTCTCAAAGTAAGGTACTCTCTGTTAACGTTGCTTTCAGCCGTTAAGTTGAATAATTCTCCTTCATCAAGAGTTCCATCGTAGTTAAACTGAAAAACACTTTGAAAATTCTCCCCTATTACCGTGTAATTGGGCATTTGAACTTCAGAAACCATATCGGGTTGGTTGTCGTCATTGGTACAACCCAGAAAAAGTGTGGCAATAATAAACAGGTAGAGAACCCGCGGGAGCCTATAAAATTTCATGCAGCTTTTTTTTTAAAGATACATAATATCTTACAGGAAGGGGTTAATAGTAATAGCAAATTCCCTCTTTGCGGTTAAAATTGGCGATCAAATTAAGTCCCAATAGGATTTACCGTCAGGATTGGAGTTGCCGATAAAATTATTAGTTGGATATTGTGTTATCTGTCTTGATATCTTGAGAAGCATCTAAAACATTCTCTTCTCCCGGCGTAATGATCTCCAAATCTCCTTCATTATATGAATCGTCATTCGTGCAGGAGACCACAAAACAAAGAGAAAACACAAAAGCCAGTGAAAGCAGCTTTCTGGTCATATATATATAGAATTTCGATTTCATATTAAAAATAATTTGAAAGACTATTAAGGGATATTAAAACGTTTTTTTACTCTTTTTATTGAATGTTGGGATTTTATTTCGACAAACTGCAACATTTTTGCAATATCAGCACCTATATTGAATTTAACTCCTAAATAAGGTAGGAAAAAGGGTTCTGAATATTGTTGTTATCTTTAGTTGAATTGACCCAAAGACCAATATCTTAAAATAAGGGTATATTCCATTTAAAAATGTAGTTTTTATAATAATTATTTAGGATGATACAGAAACTAAATCTTGAACATATCCTTTTTTTAGACATCGAAACTGTTCCTGAAGTAGCGGAATATGCTCAATTAGATGATTACAAGAAAGAGCTATGGGAACATAAATCACAGTATCAACGTAAAGAAGAGTTTACAGCTGAAGAATTTTATGAAAGAGCGGGAATTTGGGCCGAATTTGGTAAAATAATATGTATTTCTGTAGGGTATTTTTTAATTAAAGAAGGTGTTCGTAATTTCAGGGTTACGACATTTCAGGGAGATGAAGAAAAAATACTAAATGACTTTATAAGATTGCTTAACGAACATTTTAGTCGCCCAAAAAACCTGCTTTGTGCACATAATGGTAAGGAATTTGATTTTCCATATATAGCGCGCAGATTAATTATTAAAGGAATCACACTCCCATATAAATTAGATCTTTTTGGCAAAAAGCCCTGGGAAGTACCGCATTTAGATACACTGGAGCTATGGAAATTTGGGGATTTCAAGCATTACACCTCCTTAAAACTTATGGCCAATGTTCTGGGTATTCCTTCTCCCAAAGAAGATATTGATGGCAGTATGGTCAGAGATGTTTATTATGAAGAAGGTGATTTGGCCCGCATAGTGGCTTATTGTGAATTAGATGTTATCACTTTAGCACAAGTCTTTCTCAGGCTTCGTAATGATGAGTTATTGCCTGAAGACCAAATCATTCATATTTAGAATGCTCTTTTGAATATCCCCAAACGGTATTAATTGAATTTTAATTGAATATATACAGGAAAATGGTCACTATATCCACCTTTATACTTTTGGCCTACATACGTTCTAAATGGATTTCCAGCATATTTTCCATCCCATTCTTTAAGCTGATGGTCGTCAAAAATATTGGCATGCGTAAAACTATGGGTGCCTTTTTCATAATTGAAAAAACTATGAGAGACCAGTATCTGATCAAAAAGTGACCAGCTCCTTCTGTAGTTTGCACTACCCCTTTCGGGAGTCAGTAGTTTTTCCATAGGGTTGTACAACGATTTAGATTCAACCAATTGGCGGATACTGATAGCATCCGGACCATCATTAAAATCTCCCATGACAATATAATTTGGATTTGAATAATTTTTTTCAATTTCCGTCATATAGTCCCTGATGGTCTCGGCAGCTTTAATTCTTTTGTAATCTGTTTCTATATCTCCATTTCTTCGTGATGGCCAGTGGTTAACAAAAACATGAATTTCCTCTCCGTTCAAAACACCGTGAATATATAATATGTCTCTGGTTGTATCTCTTTCACCTTCAGGATTGAAAATCAGCAAAGGGATAGGTGTCGAATGTAAGACATTAAAATTCGATTTGAGATATAATAAAGCGGTATCAATTCCCCTTTCATCCGGGGAATCATAATGAACGTAGCCGTAATCTTCATTTTTTAAATCCCCGGTGGAAATCAGGTCCTTAATTACCTCCTCGTTCTCAACCTCTGCTATACCCACGAGTACTGGTGTCTTGTTAGTGGATTTAACCCCTATTCTGGAAATGGTATTTGCAAGTTTGAGTAACTTCTTTTTATACCTCCTTTTGGTCCATTTTTTCTTTCCTTTTGGGGTAAAATCTATGTCAAGTGTATTTTGATCATCTCCTACATCAAAAAGATTTTCCAGATTATAGAAGACAATGGTATGAACGTTTTTGAGTTTATTTCTTTTCAGAAATGAAAAAAGCATGAATTTTTTATTTGGTTTCCAAAATTACGAAAATCACTTGGTTCCAATTACTTAGATTTGCACTATAATTGATGAAATGTTAGAGAAGCAGAATATAGAATATGAAAAGGCAATTCTGATTGGTGTTATTAACAAACAGCAGAATGAAAAGAAAGTACAGGAATATCTTGATGAACTCGAGTTTCTTACTTATACGGCTGGCGGCGAAGTGTTGAAACGTTTTGTACAGCGAATGGAATTGCCCAATCCAAAAACATATATTGGTAGTGGTAAAATTCAGGAAATAGAGGCCTATGTAGATGAAAACGAAATAGGTTCTGTCATATTTGACGATGAACTATCGGCTGGTCAGCAACGTAATATTGAGAAGATACTGCGTTGCAAGATACTGGACAGAACTGGTTTAATACTGGATATATTTGCTCAAAGAGCTAAAACGAGCTATGCCCGTACACAGGTAGAGCTTGCGCAATATGAATATTTATTACCTAGGCTAACCGGCTTGTGGACGCATCTTGAAAGGCAAAGAGGGGGTATTGGAATGCGGGGTCCCGGAGAAACCGAAATTGAAACAGACCGTAGGATAGTCAGAGATAGAATTGCACTACTAAAAAAGAAATTAACCAAAATTGACCGCCAAATGGGCACCCAACGTGGAAACCGTGGAGCCTTGGTACGTGTAGCATTAGTAGGATATACCAATGTAGGCAAATCAACACTTATGAACGTCATTAGTAAAAGTCAGGTTTTTGCAGAGGACAAATTGTTTGCAACATTAGACACCACTGTTAGAAAAGTGGTGCTGGGTAATTTACCTTTTTTATTAAGCGATACAGTTGGGTTTATACGCAAACTGCCTACACAATTAGTAGAGAGTTTTAAAAGTACCTTAGACGAGGTTAGAGAAGCAGATCTATTGCTTCATATTGTAGATATTTCACATCCGAATTTTGAAGATCATATTAATTCTGTAAATAAAATATTAAACGAGATTGGCTCTTCTGATAAGAAAACAATAATGGTCTTTAACAAAATTGATCTTTATGAACAGGAAATTTTAGAAGAAGATGATCTGATGACCGAAAGGAGTTCAAAGCACTTTACTATTGAAGAATGGAAACATACCTGGATGCAACAATTGGGTGAAAATGCAATCTTTATTTCTGCTCTGAAAAAGGAGAATTTTGAAGAATTCCGTAAAAAAGTATATAACGCTGTAAGGGAAATTCATATTTCACGCTTCCCATATAACAACTTTCTTTATCCTGAACACCTGGACGAATATTAATTAAAGTCCATTATTTTTTAAAATATCCCTCCGAATTTATAAGCCATTTATGCCTCTGTAATTCAGAGGTCATTCATCTGACAACTGATACACTTTATATTTTTCACAACATTATAACTCCACTTCACAACAATAATTTAGAGATTTTAAAGAGGCGAGCTACATTTACATTGTAATTAAGTGTTAGTGTTTAACCCCAAATCAAAACATAACTTAATTTAAGTGTTATTCTTCCCGATGTTAATCGGGATGATTCAGAACCCAAATCGGCACTTAACCAAAGTATTAGATTAACAAACCAAGTTTTACAAACCTACTTTTCTAACAAAGCCCCGACGGAAACGCCGGGGTTTTTTGTTTATTAAAAGTATTAGATATAATATCCCGGAAAAATCAGCCAAAAACATTCACCTATATAACTCAAAAGTTTAATTATTAATACCAAAAGTTAGATTCTCTAAAAGCATAGTCTGCATTTCACCGAAGTAAATAAACCACTCATATTTTTCACAACATTAAGAGATAGGTTCACAACATATTTTGTGATCAAAAGTTTGTTCAACTTATCTTTACGTAGTAATTAAGTGATAGTGTTCAACCCCAAATCAAACCCTGAACTTAATTTAAAGTGTTCGATTCCCCAAGTCGTCTCTTAACCATAATAATTAATTAACCAAATTTTACCAACCTACTTTACTAAAAAACCCCGGCAAATATGCCGGGGTTTTTTAGTTATGAATATTCGGGCCGTGCTAAAACTTATAGCTTAATCCTAACGTATAGTATGTTTGAAGATCGTTATCAATATTATCAAAAGTAGCATTTGGGTCTCCCAAAGTAGTAAGGGCGTAGTTAAGCGCCTCCTGCTTATTATCTCTCAGACCAAAATCAAAGCCAATTCCTATCATTTTCCATAAAGTATAACTGAAGGAGTTCGTCCAGGTCCAGTTAGACAAATCAGAGCTCTTGTAACTTGAAAATATAGACAGGTTTGTTTTAAAGTTGATTGGGCCCAAATCTTTACTGTAATCAGCAACGATCTTTGCCCCAAAAGAGGACTCGAAAACTGAATCTCCACTGCTAAATACAAAGTTGTAGTTTATTGGATGGATTACTACAAAAAGATCTTTTACAGGAGTCCATGTAGCTCCCACACCAAGATCAAGATAACCGGGATCGTTAAAGTTGGATAAAATTGTGGTTCTGTATTCTCCAAGTCCCGAAAGGGCAAACTTTTCACTTAATTTATATCCATATAAAGAAGAAATATTAAATACATCTGTGGCCTGTCTAAAACCGCTTTGATCATCCGGATCATCCTTATCATCAAATTTCACCCAATTAAGATTTAACGTAAGTGCATTCCTCCAGAAGTATTTAGTTTCATTTCTATTGGCAAAACCATTAACAGTAAAACCTATTGTTCCTGCGGAGTTATTAGGAGTCTCTTGAGCGTACCAATTATTAAACCCGGAAAAACTTCCTCCAATTGTTCCGAAGGCCCCAACTTTCCAACCCGGCAAAGCATCTATCTGAGCCTGAATATCATCGACTCTGCCCTGAATAGCAGCTATGGAATCATTTTTACTCGCCTTTTCTGCGTCTAATTCATCTTTCGTTTGGGCCAAAGAATTAAATGTGCTTCCTGCCAAGGCCAGTATTAATAATAATCTTTTCATAATGTCTAGTGTTTTTATTTAGAACAACAAATGTAAGGATTGTTGGAAAAATTTAATAAAAATGATTTCTATTTCCTTTTAAACAAAGGAACAGAAGAGCAAGCTTCACCATACATTATACTTTTAGCTACCGGTTGAAGCTTAATGGTAGCCCATAAATAGGCATTTGGTGGTACTGGTTTATTACTGCACCCTTTAATTATAACAGGTTTATCTTTAAAATCAGAGATATCCAGGTCTTCAATAATAGGCTGAAAAAGAGTAGTCTCAAGATCTTCCATAGAGCCTAAAACCACTTTCTTTGCATACGGTTGTAATTTTGTAGAGACTAACATGTAAGCCCAGCCAGGAATTATGGCATCTGAAGAGCAGCAAAGGGCGACAAAAACATTTTTGTATTGTTCCCAATCATGATTTGCTACATGTGCCCTAAAATCCTTTTCCTTTAGAATAATTTCTTCGTAAAGCCATTCTTTTATATCTAAAAGCACTCGTTCGCCAGCCGGATAATAATCTTCCAGATCAAATGTAAGGAGTTTACTTTGGGCTACTCTATTTACTATTTCAGACATTTTCTTTACAATTTTTATTCTGCCCTATAATTATCAAAATCAATACCTCCTTAATCTGCTGCGGGCATGATCAAAGCCAATATAGGATATACAAAAATCCCTAATCCAAACAAAGTAAGTACCAGCCAGGAAATTCTTACTGTTTTTTTGGGCCATCCAATAAATTCAGCAATACCTCCACAAACCCCTAGTAATACTTTATCGTTAGATTTAGTCAGTCTTTTGTTTCCCATACCTATTAGTAATAACAAATTTTAAGTTGTTACAACATCCCCAGCTCTAGCTTCGCCTCCTCACTCATTAACTCCTGTGTCCAGGGTGGATCAAAGGTAATTTCAACTTCCGCATCTTTAACAAGATCCAAAGATTTTACTTTTTCTTCTACCTCAACTGGCAAAGTTTCTGCTACAGGGCAATTTGGGGAAGTAAGCGTCATCAATATTTTTACATCCCTATCTTCATTCACAAAAACATCATAGATTAATCCCAATTCATAAATGTCCACGGGAATTTCGGGATCATAAATTGTCTTGAGAACGGTTACTATTTTCTCGCCAAGTTCCTGTGTATTTACCGCTGTTTCACTCATATCTCCTGGATTAATTATTTAATTCAATTGTGTTTGGTATGCAATGGCATACAATTTCAATTGCTTTATCATGCTTACCAACCCATTAGCACGGGTTGGAGATAAATGCTCTTTAAGTCCTATTTGATCTATAAAATCTGTATTTGCCTCTATAATATCTATTGGCCTTTGATTGCTAAAAGCTCTAATTAAAATGGCAATAATACCTTTAGTAATAATGGCATCACTATCGGCGGTAAAAACCAGTTTGTCCTCCTCTAATTCTGCATGCACCCAAACCTTACTCTGGCAACCTTTGATTATATTGTCATCTGTTTTATACCGCTCTTCAATTATTGGAAGTGATTTACCTAATTCTATCATATATTCATACCGCTGCATCCAGTCATCAAACATGGAAAACTCTTCTACAATTTCATTCTGAATTTCTTCAATACTCATAAAAAGGATTTCGGCTAAAATACAATAAGTATTAGTCGTTTTCAATAGTTTGGGAAAATGATAACAAGCATTGTTTAGCTTAACATCTGTTTGGCTTTCTTTACCCCTTCTACAAGAATATCCACTTCTTTTTTGGTATTATAAAAGCTAAAACTTGCCCTTACCGTTCCCGGTACTTTAAAGTAATCCATAACGGGTTGCGCACAATGATGCCCGGTTCTTACCGCAATTCCTAATTTGTCCAGAATCGTACCTATGTCATAAGGATGAATCCCTTCAATATTAAAGGATATAACTGATGTTTTATGCTCGGAAGTTCCGTATATTTTTAGCCCATTGATGGCTCTAAGTTCCTTAGTAGCATATTCCAGGAGCTCTTTTTCATAACTGGCGATTGCCTCGTAACCTAAAGAATTCATATAATCCAGCGCTGCACCAAAAGCTATTCCACCACATATATTTGGAGTCCCTGCTTCAAACTTGTGAGGCAAATCGGCATAAGTTGTTTTTTCAAAGGTGACCTCGGCTATCATCTCTCCTCCACCCTGATATGGTGGTAATTTCGTGAGCCATTCTTCCTTCCCATACAAAATACCTACCCCGGTTGGCCCACAAATTTTATGTGCAGAAATTGTGTAAAAGTCAACATTCAACTTTTGAACATCTACTTTGATATGGGGTGCCGCCTGAGCGCCGTCAATAAGAACAGCTGCTCCGACCTTATGCGCTAATGAAATAATTTGTTCTATTGGGTTTATAGTGCCCAACGCATTGGATACATGATTACAAATTACCAATTTAGTGCACTTCGAAAGCAACTTGGTGTATTCCTCCATAATCAGGTCTCCCTCCTGGTCCATTGGAATTACTTTTAAGATAGCCCCCGTTCGTTCACATAACATTTGCCAGGGAACGATATTGGAATGGTGTTCCATAGCAGATACCAGTATCTCATCTCCTTTTTTTAGAAATGATGTAAAACCATTAGCCACCAGGTTAATGCTATCTGTTGTGCCTGAAGTATAAATAATTTCATAAGGTTCAGCTGCATTTATATGCTTTTGAACCTTTATACGTGCGTTTTCATAAGCATCCGTAGCCTCCTGAGATAAGGTATGCACGCCCCTATGAATATTAGCATTATAGCGAGAATAATAATCTACAATAACATCTATGACTTGTTTTGGTGTCTGCGAAGTAGCCGCATTATCAAGGTAAACCAACGGGTATCCATTAACTTCCCTTTTGAGAATAGGAAAATCCCGGCGAATAGTTTCAATATCCAATTTGGTTATAATCATAAGGAAAGAGCTATTTATAGCTAAACTAAATATTAAAGATCAAATCCCAGTTGAACCCCCAATTTATTAGCAATCAGCCTATTAATTCTCATTTTTAATTCAGGAATTCGAACACTCGCCAACACGTTATTGGCAAAAGCGTACATCAAGAGTGCCGCAGCTTCTTTTTTTGGTATTCCTCTGGTTTGCAGATAAAACATTGCCTCTTCATCTAATTGACCAATAGTGCATCCATGAGAACATTTTACATCATCTGCAAAGATTTCCAGTTGTGGTTTGGTATTGATAGTAGCCTTATCACTAATTAAAATATTATTGTTTTGTTGAAAGGCATTCGTCTTTTGAGCGATCTTATCCACTATGATTTTGCCATTGAATACTCCCATAGACTTTTCTCCATAAATTCCCTTATAATCCTGATGACTTTCGCAATTAGGCTGTCTGTGATGTACCAGGGTATGATGGTCTACATGCTGTTTTTCACCAAGTATAGTTACCCCTTTCATGGTAGAATCAATATATTCCCCATTCTGGTAATAATTAAGATTATTCCTGGTTAACTTACCTCCAAAGGAAAAGGTATGGACCTTCACTACACTATTGCTCTTTTGAGAAATGTAGGTATTATCTATTAAGGACGCATTTTTGACGTCATTTTGAACTTTATAATAATCTATAATAGCATTTTTCGCAGCAAAAATTTCAGTAACACAATTTGTTAATACTTCATTTGAGGTAAGGCTCTGATGACGCTCTATAATCTGAAGTTCGGCATTTTCCTCTGCAATAATTAAGTTTCGGGGTTGGAGTAACAATGCAGCTTCATTCCCCGTGGCAAAATGCAATATTTCTATTGGCTTTTTAGGCATTTTATTTTTAGGGATATAAATATAAGCCCCCTCTTTACTGAATGCTGTGTTCAATGTAGTTAGCGATTCGTCTTTTGAGGCTACTTCATTAAAGTAAACATCTATTATCTGCTTATACATGGGTTTGCTTAAAGCAGCGCTCATAAGGCATATATCTACCCCGTCATGCGTAGTTTCAGAAAGGAATGAGCTATATACACCATCAATAAATACTATCTTATAAGTATCTATCTCATGAAGAAAATACCGCTTAACATCCTTATATTCCAGGGCATTTGTTTCTTTTGGAAAGATGCTGAAATCTACCTTTTGTATACTGTTCAGTGAGGTGTATTTCCAGGCCTCCTCTTTTCTATTAGGAAAACCTTTAAGTTCGAAGTTCTTAATTGCCTCAGAGCGTATATCATGAACCGGATGATCTACATCTATATTGTTCTCAAATGCCAGGAATGAAGAAACCAGTTTATCCTTTAAATCCATAATTTTGTTTACTGTTTATTGCCTATATAAAACAATTCCCTTTCAAATAATCAATTAATTCAACCAGAATATTAGACAACCGACTCATTTTTTAACCAATCGTATCCCTTATCCTCCAATTCCAACGCCAATTCTTTGGTGCCTGATTTTACAATTTTACCTTCGTGTATAACATGTACAAAATCCGGAATAATATATTCCAACAATCGCTGGTAATGAGTAATAACTATTATAGCGTTGTCTTTACTCTTAAGTTTATTGACACCATTGGCCACAATTCGCAAGGCATCAATATCCAGGCCAGAATCTGTTTCATCCAAAATGGCGAGTTTTGGTTCTAACATAGCCATTTGAAAAATTTCGTTTCGCTTTTTTTCGCCACCTGAAAATCCTTCATTTAAAGAACGAGATAAAAACTTTCTATCTATTTCCAGCAATTCAGATTTCTCCCGGATAAGTTTCAACATTTGGTTAGCCGGCATGTCTTCTAATCCGCGTGCTTTCCTGGACTCATTTATTGCCGTTTTCATAAAATTGGTTACGGAAACGCCGGGAATTTCAACAGGATATTGAAATGAAAGAAAAATTCCTTTGTGAGCTCTTTCTTCAGGAGAAGTGTCTACAAGATCTACACCATTTAATTCGATATTCCCTTCTGTAATTTCAAATTCTTCCTTTCCGGCAATTACTGAGGCAAGGGTGCTTTTCCCTGAACCATTAGGGCCCATAATAGCATGTACCTCTCCTGCCTTTACTTCCAGGTTTATTCCGTTTAATATTTCATTCCCTTCTACACCTGCGTGCAGATTATTTACTTTTAACATACTCTCTTTAGTTTAAATATTGAGGTGCTTTTGGCATTTTATTAAAGTCGTCTTTTTGATGTTGTAAATACACCTTAGCCTTCATTTCTTCAGCAAAAGCTTCAAATTTTTTCATGCTCTCTCTGGTTTGCGCTACATCATAATTAAAAATTGGAATTCTTTTATACTCCCTGTTTTCATAAAAATGATAAAGGTCTCCGGATAAAAGCAGAGGTCCGTGCTCTTTTAAATCAAGAAATAAAGCCTGATGTCCCGGTGTATGACCCGGCATATATTTTAATACCACGGTTCCATCTCCAAATACATCAAAATCTCCATTGATCTTTTTAATATTTTTTAAATCCTTAATCGCGTTGTACATATCCGGATTCTTTTCTTGCACTTCTTGTCCGGTTACAAAATCATACTCGTCTTTCTGTACAAGCCATGTCGCATTCTTAAATACATTAGCATGCCCGCTATGATCAAAATGAGTATGAGAAAGAGATATGTATTCAAAATCGTCAGGGGTCATTCCAATTTGTTTTAATTGATTTAAAACTGAATCCTTACGGGAAACCGTAAAAGCACCATCAGGTGAGGTATACGGTTCTGGGAGCCCAACCAAAGATTCAGGAAGGCCGGCATCCCACATTAGGTTGCCTTTTGGGTGTTGAATAACATAAAATGCATCTGCAAATTCCTTGCTTTGACCTTTATAGCTCTCATCCTGAGCAAAAAGTCCTAATGTGTTTACGACAACAGTACCCCCATCAAAGGAATAAAGCTTCACGTCGGCTTTAGAGATTTCTTCCTTACTTTCAGACACATTCGCTACTTCCTTATTTGTTTCTTTACAGGCAAATAAGACGACAATTACCAATAATGCTATATATTTTTTCATAGTAATTAACCTACTGAACCTTCAAGGCTGATTTCCAATAACTTTTGGGCCTCAACAGCAAATTCCATGGGGAGTTTGTTAAGTACTTCCTTGCTAAAACCGTTTACAATTAGTGCAATAGCTTTTTCCGTTTCTATTCCTCTCTGATTGCAATAAAAAATTTGATCTTCCCCTATTTTACTAGTGGTGGCTTCATGTTCAATCTGTGCCGTTTTATTCTTTACTTCTATATATGGAAAAGTATGTGCCCCGCAGTCATTTCCCATCAGCAAAGAGTCACATTGCGAAAAATTCCTGGCATTCTTAGCCCTGCTATTCACCTGTACCAAACCTCTATAGCTGTTTTGAGACTTCCCGGCGGAAATCCCTTTAGAAATAATCGTGCTTTTAGTGTTTTTACCTAAATGGATCATTTTAGTTCCGGTATCGGCCTGCTGATAATTATTGGTTACCGCGATGGAATAGAATTCGCCTATAGAATTATCTCCTTTTAAAATACAGGATGGGTACTTCCAGGTAATTGCTGAGCCGGTTTCTACCTGTGTCCAGGAGATTTTGGCGTTTTTCTCGCACAACCCTCTTTTTGTGACAAAATTGTATACTCCCCCTTTACCTTCTTTATCACCGGGAAACCAGTTTTGAACTGTGGAATATTTAATTTCCGCATTGTCCAGAGCGATAAGTTCTACTACGGCAGCGTGTAATTGGTTTTCATCTCTCGATGGTGCAGTACACCCTTCCAGATAACTCACATAACTTCCCTCATCTGCAATAACCAGCGTACGTTCAAATTGTCCGGTGCCAGCCTGATTTATTCTAAAATAAGTTGACAATTCCATTGGACATCTAACCCCTTTGGGGATGTAACAAAAAGATCCGTCTGAGAATACTGCAGAATTTAAAGCAGCATAGAAATTATCCTTTTGTGGAACTACAGTGCCAAGGTGCTTTTTAACTAATTCCGAATGTTCTTTTATTGCTTCTGAGATAGAGCAAAAGATTATTCCTTTTTCTGCCAGTGTTTTTTTGAAAGTAGTTGCAACGGAAACTGAATCCATTACAATATCCACTGCCACCCCGGCCAGCTTTTTTTGTTCATCTAAAGAAATTCCAAGTTTTTTAAATGTATCCAATAATTCAGGATCAACTTCGTCTAAACTTTCGTATTTCGGTTTTTTATTAGGTGCTGAATAGTATGAAATATTTTGAAAATCAGGCTTTTTATAGTTGATATTAGCCCATTCGGGTTCTTTCATTTCTTTCCACGCCCGAAAAGCTTCGAGTCGCCATGAAGTCATCCATTCAGGTTCTTCCTTCTTTTTAGAAATAGCGATAACAATGTCCTCATTTAACCCTTTGGGAAAGGTATCAGACTCAATATCAGTATAGAAACCATATTCATACTCTTTGGTTTCCAGTTCTTTTTTTAATTCTTCTTCGGTATATGCCATAGGCTATTAAATCCCTCACAGGGATCCCTTATTTTATAATGAAAAACTCTCGCCACAGCCACATGTGCGCTGTGCATTAGGATTATTAAAAACGAATCCCTTACCATTGAGCCCTCCGGAATATTCCAGAGTTGTTCCTACCAGATAGAGAAAACTCTTCTTATCAACGATGATGCGCACAGCGTTGTCTTCGAAAACCTTATCAGCCTCATCAACTTTATTG
>CAJQNH010000117.1 GCA_905479615.1 uncultured Eudoraea sp. | reverse complement strand
TGGATGCGGCATCCAATAATTCTGTTGATGATATCAGGAGCTTAATAGATCAGGTGCGTATACCACCTCAGGTTGGAAAATATAAAGTGTATATCATAGATGAGGTACATATGCTATCTCAATCCGCGTTCAATGCATTTTTAAAAACACTTGAAGAACCTCCTAAGCATGCTATTTTCATTTTAGCTACGACAGAAAAACACAAGATTATACCAACCATATTATCACGTTGTCAAATATTTGACTTTAAACGTATAACCGTCAAAGACGCCGCAGAATATCTCAAATACATTGCTGAGCAACAAGGTATTGAGGCAGAAGATGATGCGCTTCACATTATTGCCCAGAAGGCAGACGGTGCTATGAGAGATGCATTATCTATTTTTGACCGGGTAGTTAGTTTCTCCGGAAAGAATCTTACCAGAGCGGCTGTCACTGAGAATTTAAATGTTCTGGATTACGATACATATTTTGCCACTACAGATTTAATTCTGGAGCACAACATCCCTCAATTATTAGTTCTGTACAATCAAACGCTCGCTAAAGGCTTTGAGGGGCACCATTTTATTAGCGGTCTGGCTTCACATTTCAGAGACCTTTTGGTTTGCAGGCATGAAGACACCATTGCCCTATTGGAAGTTGGTGAAAAAGCAAAAAAACAATATCTGGAACAATCCAAAAAAACTTCTGAATCCTTTTTATTAGCAGGGATAGGTATGGCAAATGAGTGTGACCTTAACTACAAAGCCAGTAAAAACCATAGATTATTGGTTGAATTAACCTTAATGAAATTAGCCTCCATAGATTTTAATGGTGAAAAAAAAAATCCTGAAAATCTCAACACCGCCCGGAATAGCGAAATTCAACTAATACCCACTTCGTTTTTTATTGATACTCTACCCTCCAACCAGTCTACGGATTCTCTGGAATCCACAAAATTTTCAAAAAATACCCAAACAGACCTACCCAAAGAGCAGAAAGCCGAAATCAGAGAACAAGGAGAGTCTACAGAAACAGAAAAAAGTAATCCCCAGCCTTTAACCACTGTTATTACGGAAGAGGTATTGGTATCAGATCCTAATAAAAACATTAGGATTAAGGAGCGATCTAAAAGAATTTCGGGATTATCATTATCCAGCTTAAAGGCTAAAAAAGAACATCAGCTCAAAAGGATAGAAGTAGTAATTGATGAAGATGAGCTACCTAAAGAAAGTTTTGCAAAAGAAGAATTATTAAAACACTGGGAAAGTTATATTCAAAAGTTAGACAAAGCAGGTAAAAAGATTATGGCTTCAAATCTAAGTTCCGACCAACCTAAAATAGCTAATGAAACGGAAATATGGATTGAGCTTCCAAATAGTACAATGAAAAAAGAAATTGAAAGGGAGCAATATCCTCTTTTAAAGTTTCTAAGAAAGCAACTCAACAACTATAGCATTGAGTTGAAAATAACCGTCAATGACGAAATTGCCAAAAAATTTGCCTATACTCCTGAAGAGAAGTATCAAAAACTAAGGGAAATAAACCCTGCTATAGATCTCCTAAGAAAGGAGTTTGATTTAGACCTTTGATTTATTTACCAATCGCAACCTAAGGGCATAAACCAACATTACTATTGCTACAATAAGCAGCCCTAAAGACTCTCTTCCCCTTTCAATATTCACAATATCTCCATTACCAATAGAAATGCCTTCAAACTTATCGGGCCACAAAACAAAAGAGCCTGCAAAATATATTCCGCCTAGAATAATTGCTCCGGTATAGTTCAATTTACCCAGGTAGAAGAGCAAAGATGCCGCAGCCGCAACTCCGTAGATAGCATACCATAACAAGGCGTCAGGATCATTGTATTGAACATAAGCGGCCCATATAAATAATAATGTAAATAGTAAAGAAAGTAGTTTAAGTGGGTTTTTCATACTTTAAGATTTTAACCGGTTAACAATTTCGTTATAAGCTGGTAAACCTCTGTGGATTTAAAAAGTTCCTGTTTTAATGATCCTCTTTTATTTGATATAAAAACTGGATAATCTGATTGATCTTCAGGTATTCTACCATGGGAACCCTTTACCAGATTTGCATTCAGGGGTATTATATTCATTACAGTTCTAAATCCCAGTTTCTTTTTCAAAAGTTTTAATATCACTTTGGGCATCACAAATTTGTCTTCAGGATCTGTGAACATTTCTACCGGATCATAACCAGGTTTTTTGTGAATATCCACCATTCTTGCGTAGTCTGGTGCTTTTTCATCATCCTCCCAGAAGTAATAAGTAAACCATGAATTTTTATCCGCAATTAACAGCAAATCGCCACACCTATCGTGATTTAAATGTGCTTTTTCCAATTCATCATGCGATAACACCCTTTCAACACCATCAATCCCTTTTAATAACTCCTTTACTTCGTTTTTAATTGTTTGATCATTTAGATAAATGTGCGCTATCTGATGATCAGCTACTGCAAAAGCTTTACTAGCACCTGTATCTAAAAGCTCAAGGCCTCGTTCCTCTCTTATACTTATTAACCCCTCAGACCGAAGAATACGGTTAATATGAATAGGGTTGTTCACATTGGTAATTCCGTATTCCGAGAGTAGAACGATATTTGTATTTTTATTGTCGTAGTAGCTCACCAGTTTTTTTACAAGCTCGTCAACTTCATTCAAATCTTTACTGATTTTGGAAAAGTCAATCCCATATCTTTGCAAATTATAATCCAAGTGAGGCAGATAAACTAAAGTAAGGGTAGGATCATGCCGTTGGTCTGTTTTGATTGCGGCATCGGCTATCCACTGACTGGACTTCACAGATGTTTTGGGACCCCAAAAATTAAATAAAGGAAAAACACCCAGTTCTTGTTGCAATTGGTCTCTTAATTCGGGAGGATGTGAATAAATGTCGGGGATTTTTCTACCATCAGCAAGATAGTTTGGGCGAGGTGTAACACTATAATCAACAGTAGAATACATATTATACCACCAGAAAAGATTAGCACAGGTAAAACTACTGTTCAATTGCTTCATCTCATCCCACAACTTGTCGCTTTGAGTCAATTTATTGGATTGCCTCCAGAATTTCACTTCGCATTCATCTTTAAAATACCACCCATTTCCAACTATACCATGTTCTGATGGCCATTTACCGGTAAGATAAGTTGTTTGAGAAGTGCAGGTCACCGCAGGTAAAACCGGTTCAATTGAGGCTGACTCACCTTTTTCCATAAAAGACTTAATAAAAGGTGTATGTTCACCAATAAGCTTTTTAGTCAGGCCAACAACATTTAGAACAACCGTTTTATCCATACCTTTTATAGTTTATCTATAAACCAGTTCATTTCCCTGATTATCGATTCTGAAAGTTCTTTTTTTAGAGAACCTGGAAGGACATCCCAGGTATATGTCTCTACTTCCAGATGTTCCGAAATCATATTTTCTCTGAGAATGGTTATCACCTTCAATATATGATCCTGCGTAGAGTATAATTCCTCAAAAGATTCTAGAAAAATAGGAACATGAAAATGGGCTCTTAATTCAGATACATCAGTCTTATTTTTAAGAACAACGGGCAAGTCATTATAGGTCTTAACCCCCTGCTTACTATTTACAGTAACCTGGTGCAGGTAAGTAGGCTCATCAAATTGCGCTAATGATTCCCATATTTTATCTTTATCAGGTGTATCAAATTTAACTTTCAAAGCTGCGCTTACCTGTATTTTTCCTATCTTAATTCCTGCATCCTTTAGTTTTTCGAAAGTATAGTCGGGCTCTTCATAGGCAAGTGAAAAATGACATATATCATAGCAAAGAGTACAATAACGCAAAACCAAATCTTTCGCCTTTTCTTCACTCACATCTAAGGTTTCTATTAGTTCCTTTTTCGCAATTGGTAAAAGAAAATTACGGTAGAACGTTAAAACATCTTCAGTATTCTCAAGCATCCCATCCGGCTCCGGTTCTATATCAAGATGAAGATACTTGGATGTTCTTTCTTCAAGTTCATAGAGTTTTAATATCACCTCTGACAAATGAATTGCACCCTTTTCCAGGACTTCCTTTTTCCTGTCAGTATTCTTATGCCAGTGTTTGTAGCTAATTGGTGATGTGGAAATACCCCCAGAAACACCTTCAGGCAAGAGATAAGCTAACTGTTCAAATAGTCTTATCGTATAATTGACTCTATCTCTTGTTGTCCAATCGGGTTCATGTACTTTATCCTTTACAACTTCATCATGAAAATTTCCATATGGAAAACCATTCATGGTAAATACATAAAGATCATTTTTAATTAACCAATTTTTGAATTGTGGAAGATTTTCATTCATAGCAAGTTCTTCGCTTGCTTTATTGGATAGTCGCAATCCTATACCAAATGGTTGTTCCTTTGAAATATTCTTCTTTATAACAGGCAGGTAGTCTACCAAACTCTGAAAAGTGCTTGCCCAATCCTGTCCCGGATGAATATTGGTGCAATAAGTCAGATGGTATTTATCATTGATCAGCATAGTTTATGCTACATTAATTTTATATTTACTATTCAGGGAATTTACTGCCTTCTTCATTAATTCCATATCTATTTGGTGAACATCTATTTTCTTGCCAATGCCATTTATTAATGTTATTGTCAATTCCCCTCCAAGATGCTCCCGAAACTCCTGGATCCCCTTTAATAACTCTTGTATTTCATTGTATCCTGAAATAGGAATAGATAAATCAAAGCCAATTTCTGTCATTACAGCCAATATTTCTTCCAAAATATCAACTGAAATAAAACCCATGAGCTGAGAATATGTCAAATCGAGTGCAATG
>CAJQNH010000116.1 GCA_905479615.1 uncultured Eudoraea sp. | reverse complement strand
AGTAGACCAGATTTTAGATAAAGCCAAGCAAAAAGGTACGGGTAAATGGACGTCTCAAAATGCTATGGATATTGGAATTCCGATTCCCACAATAGATATTGCAGTTAGCATGCGTGAGATCTCTGCCTTAAAACAAGAAAGAGTATTAGCGTCAAAAAAGTATGATCGGGGAACAATCGAACTGGAAAAAAAACAAAAACTTATTAAAAAAGCGGAAAAAGCGATGTTTTTTGCGTTTATAATCACGTATGCGCAAGGAATGCATCAATTAAGGGCAGCTTCCAGTGAATATGGTTATGAACTTAGACTGGCAAGTATAGCCAGAATTTGGAGGGCCGGATGTATTATCAGGGCATCGTTACTCGAAGATATTGCCAAAGCGTTTGAGGAAGACAAAGATTTAGCAAATCTTCTTTTGGCACCTTCATTTGTAGAAAAAATACAGGATTCTGTAGGAGCAGCAAGAGAACTGGTGACTTATGCAGCAGAGAATGGTATTCCAATGCCAGGGCTTTTTAATTCACTTAGTTATTTTGATGCCTATACTTCTGAACGATTACCTTTAAATCTTATTCAGGCTCAGCGAGATTATTTCGGATCACATACCTATGAGCGAACTGACAGAGAAGGTATTTTCCATACCGATTGGAGCTAATTTTGTATAAACTTATTACCTTTTAACAGATGCAGGAATTTGATGATAAAAGAAAAAACCATTCTATAACTTAACAAAAAGATAATATAAGTAACCAGCACAACGTATAGCTAAACAATTGAACAAACAACACTATAGTAGTGCTAATATGCTACGAAAATTCAGTCACTTTTAGTTCCTAGATGAAACTTAAACTAACAAAATTCCTTGTCTCAATTATATTCTCTCTAATAGTTTGGAGTGGAATTGCCCAAACCGGGCAGTTATCTATTCAGGATATTACAGGAATGCATGTGGTAAAACCCGGAGAAGTTTGGTTATCACATGAACACATATTAGTAGATTTTATTGGGGCAGATAGTATTAATTCCAGCTCCTGGAATAAGGATGATGTTTCAAAACAGGTACTCCCTTTTCTGCTAGAACTTCAGAAATTCAATGTGAAATATTTTGTTGATGCCACCCCACAATACCTGGGCAGGGATGTTCACCTGTTAAAGGAACTTGCAGACAAGACAGGTCTAAGTATTATTACGAATACAGGGCTTTATGGGGCTCAGAATAACAAGTTTATCCCAGACATTGCCAGGAAAAATACTGCTGAAGAATTAGCCGAGCAATGGTTGGAGGAATTTGAAGAAGGAATTGACGGCACCACCATAAAACCTGGTTTTATAAAAATAAGCGTAGACAATACGGATTCCCTTAGTCCCATGCATGCAAAGTTAATTAAAGCCGCAGCGCTATGTCACTTAAAAAGTGGTTTGACCATTGCCTCACATACAGGAAAGGCACTTGCGCTATGGCCACAATTGGAGATTCTTTCTGGACAAGGGGTATCATCAAAAGCTTTTATTTGGGTTCATGCACAAGCTGAAGAACAAGAAACAAACTTTCAAAAAGCAGCTGAAACAGGTTGCTGGATAAGCCTTGACGGTTTAGCTTGGGAGATGGACAAACATATTGAAAAACTAATCTATGCGAAAAGAAATGGTTTTTTAGATCAAATTCTGATATCACACGATGCCGGATGGTATGACCCTCAAAAAAAATCGCAAAACATTCAGCCCTATACACCCATCTTCAAAACACTGCTCCCGCTCCTAAGGTCAAAAGGATTTACCGAGGATGAAATTAATCTTCTAATTTCAGTAAACCCTTCTAAGGCCTATGCCATTCATAAAAGAATCATAGGCGCAAAACGGGAAAATCCATAAATATCAAATTCATTCTGATTTGATAAAACTGTTTATTCCACTTATTTGCTCAAATACATCTTTCGTTTAGAATACAATTCGTAGAACTGATCATCTTTCAAATTATCTATAAACAAGATACTTTCACCGGTGCTTTTCATTTCAGGCCCGAGGTTTTTATTTACATTCGGAAATTTATTAAATGAAAAAACAGGTTGTTTTATTGCAAAGCCTTCCAGCTTGGGATTAAAGTTAAAATCACTTACCTTCTTTTCCCCCAACATTACCTTTGTTGCATAATTAACATAAGGTTCTCCATATGCTTTAGCTATAAAGGGAACCGTTCTGGATGCTCTTGGATTGGCTTCAATGATATACACCATGTCATCCTTTATTGCGAACTGAATATTGATTAATCCAACTGTATTCAAGGCAAGAGCGATTTTTTTGGTGTGATCCTTAATTTGCTGCATAACAAATTCACCCAGGTTAAACGGTGGCAGAGTAGCGTTAGAGTCTCCTGAATGTATCCCGCATGGTTCAATATGCTCCATAATACCAATTATATAGACATCCTTTCCATCACATATAGCATCCGCCTCAGCTTCTATGGCACCATCTAAATAGTGATCCAGTAAAAGTTTATTGTTAGGTATTTTTCGCAGAAGATCTACTACATGTTCTTCCAATTCTGCCTTATTGATTACAATTTTCATTCCCTGCCCACCCAGGACATAGGAAGGTCTTACCAATAGCGGAAAATCAAGTACATCTGCCAATTCCAGTGCCTCTTCCGCGCTTTCTGCAACTCCAAATTCCGGATAAGGAATATTATTGGCCTGCAATAATTTTGAGAAGCTTCCTCTGTCTTCGGCAAGGTCTAAAGACTCGAAACTGGTTCCTATAATTTTAATCCCGTATTTATCTAATTTTTCAGCTAATTTAAGAGCGGTTTGTCCTCCTAATTGAACAATTACACCTTCTGGATTTTCATGTCTAATAATATCATAGATATGTTCCCAAAACACTGGTTCAAAATATAATTTATCTGCAGTGTCAAAGTCTGTAGATACCGTTTCCGGATTACAATTAATCATGATAGTTTCATAACCGCATTCAGCGGCTGCAAGTACCCCAT
>CAJQNH010000115.1 GCA_905479615.1 uncultured Eudoraea sp. | reverse complement strand
ATTACAAAAAATTGGAGAACGTTAACCCATACACTTTGGAAGATGTGCGAATACGTTATGCCGCTACCAATGATACAAAGGCCTATGTCTATGGCGCGGAAGTAAGAATGAACGGGGCATTTGTACCCGGCACCGAATCGTGGATCAGCCTAGGTTATTTAAAAACCGAGGAGAATAGAAATGCTAGGGGGTATATCCCTAGACCCACGGATCAGCGTTTTAAGCTAGGGATACTTTTTCAGGATTATATCCCCACCATTCCAGATTTAAAAATGTATTTGAACCTGGTCTACCAGACCGGAGTTCCCGGGGGTTCCCCCAGTTATGCGGACCCGTACATATTTCAGAATAGATTAAGAGATTATAAACGTGCAGATTTGGGTATTTCCTATATTTTTGCAGGATTAAATAAACAATATCCAAAAGGACACTGGTTATATAGCTTTGAAGAATTAAATATTGGTTTTGAGATTTACAACTTATTTAACAATCAAAATTCCATAACCAACACATGGGTGAGAGATGTGGATAGTAAACTGGAGTTTGCGGTTCCCAATTATATGACATCCCGTGTGTTCAACCTTAAATTAGGTATGCGTTTTTAATTAATTTAGAATGAAAAAATTACTCTTTATTACCCTTCTTGCCTGCGGCACTTTAATCAACGCCCAAAAAAATGTTTACGAAAGCATTAAATTTGATGCTCTAAGTAAGGATCATCATGTACTAGCTATTATCCCCTTTATTACTCGTCTTGCATTAGAGGAAAATATTTCCAATGAGGAATCAAAAAAATTAGCAAAAAATGAAGGGTATGCGGTACAGGATGCCCTGGAAACCTATTTTGGCCTGGGACAGAAAAAGAAGAAATTCACAGTTGATTTTCAAAATATTAAAAACACCAATGCCATACTCGCCCAAAAGAATATAACCTACAATAATATAGATACTTATACAATAAAAGAGCTTGCTGAAATTCTGGAGGTGGACGCTATAGTAAGTGGGAATTTGGATATAAATATCCTCCTTTCAAAAGGAATTCCGATTGAATTTAGCTTTATGGACTATTTCCTTGGTGATTCTAATTACGGCAGAATCGGCATTAAAATAAGTGATGGAAAAACAGGAAAATTACTTTGGAAATACGAGAATGAAATCAATAAAAAATCAGGAAGGAATACGGCCGATCTGATCGATAAAATGATGAAAAAACTGGTACGGAAATTTCCATATGACAAGGAAAGGTTAAAAATGACTAAAAATTCTAAGTCTGACTAAACTCCTTCAGAACCTCTATAACATAATCTACTTCTTCACTTGTGTTATATTTTGAAAATGAAAACCTCACAGAAGGTTTTTGAAGTTCTTCATCAGTCAAAACTTCTGCCAGTACATGTGAACCACCACTGGCCCCAGATTGACAAGCACTCCCCTCAGAACAAGCAATCCCCTTAAGGTCTAAATGAAATAGCAGCATTTGAGATTTTTCTTTACTAAAAGGCAGGCAAATATTCACCAAAGTATAGGTACTCCTTTCCAAATTTCCCGAATATCCGTTAAATTTAACCTCAGGTATAGCAACTTTGATTTTTTTAATAAAATAGTCTTTAAGGCTGGTGATATATTGTTTTTCCTCTTCCAGATTATCATAGGCAGCAATAAACGCCTCTTTTAACCCTACAATATTGTGAATTGGTTCAGTTCCTGCCCGGTAACCACGTTCTTGTGAGCCGCCTAGTATTAAGGGTTCTATATTGGTATTTTTTCTTATAAAGGCAAACCCAATCCCTTTGGGGCCATGAAATTTATGAGCTGCAGCTACCATAAAATCAATCGGAGTTCTTTGTACGTCCCATTTAAAATGACCTATAGATTGTACTGTATCTGAATGGAGAAGTGCACCATTAGCCTTACATAGTGCCGCTATTACTTCAATATCCAAAATATTCCCAATCTCATTGTTTACATGCATTAGGCTAACTAATTTTTTTGAATCATCTGCCAATAATAACTGTTCCAGGTGCTGAATGTCGGGATTTCCAAAACTATCAAGGTCAACAAATTCAATATGAACATTAAACTCTTTTTGTAAGGCTACTGCAGTATGCAATACCGCATGATGCTCTATTTTTGAAGTAATAATGGTCTGCACTCCCATATCCTTGACTGCACTTCTTAATATCATGTTATCTGCTTCGGTACCACCGGACGTGAAAATAATCTCAGAAGCTTGCGCGTTCAAATATTTGGCAATTGTTTTGCGTGCTTGCTCAATTTCCGTTTTGGCGCTTCTTCCAAATCCGTGGGTAGAAGAAGGATTACCATAAAAGTTAACAAGGGCATCCTGTATTTTTGCAATTACTTCCTCCCGAACGGGGGTTGTAGCGGCGTTATCAAAATAGATCTTTTGCATGAACAAGCTTTATATTGAGAAACAAAACCAAAAATAATCGAAATAAACTTAAACTCTTCATAAAATCAACTCAAGTCACTAGGATAATAGCCTTAAATTCATTTAAATTTGAAGCATGAAGAGAGTATTGTCAATTTTAATTTTGTGCTTATTTAACTCATGCGATGACGGGGATTTAATAATTGAAACGATAGATTTTAACGATATCAGTATAACATTCTGTGAATCGACAACAACTATTAGCAGCACGCTATTCTTTAAACTCAATACAACCGAAGCTTTAATTCTTGAATTGCAAAGTGGCGTCTTAAAAAATGAAGCTTCTGCAGACACTATTAAGAGTGCAATTCCTGGGCAATCCCAGTTAGTATACCGGACTTTTTCCGACGATATTTCTAAAAATTATTTTTGTGATGCAGTACCACCAATCTCACCTACGGTTGCGGAGGAGTTCGAAGGTGAAGGGGGAGAGGTATTTATTACAACCGTGCAAAGTGAAAGTGATACCACAGTCTACGAACACAAAATTGAATTAAGTGGAGTTTCACTAGTAAATTCCGAAGGTCTGCGAATTACAGACCTGAGAATTAATGATTTTGGCACCATAACCACCAAAGAGTAAACCATTCACGAATTCTGATAAATATAGACTTCAGTAGCGCCTAAGCCATATTTTTGATAATCTGCATCATAGTATTTTACATTTTCGTACCGTTTAAATAAATAATTCAATTCTTCTTTAAGAACCCCTGCCCCTACTCCATGAATAAACACCACTTTTTGTATTCTCTTGCGAATGGCAAATTCAAGCTGTCTTTTAGCCGTTTCCATCTGTATATTCAGCATATCGTAATTGGTCATCCCCTTTGAAGAAGAAACGAGTTGATGAATATGGAGATCAACTTCCATTTTAGGAGCGCTGCGCTCTTTTACTTTAACTTTCCTGATTTTTGGTTTACCGGCTTGTTCCTTGTTAGCCTTCACCTGTGCAACTTCAATATTACTTACTTTTAAAGAATTCATACCTGCTGCATGCATCAATTCAGATGCAGCAAAATCCATATCAAATCCTTCAGGAGTTCTTACCTTTATTAATTCTTCCTTAATAAGTATAACTATGCCGGTAATGTTATCGTCTATGACTTCAACCCGGTCTCCTTCTTTAAAATTTCTCATTGTCCATTCTCATTATTTATTTATCTGTTTTGGTCCAATCCTTCGAAGATTTATAAATTCCGAACATCAGCAAAATTATTCCTATACACATGGCATACTCTTTCCTAACCAATTGTTCTCCTGTGGCCATAATAATCGCACCTGCTATAATTAGCAAAAAATAAATGATTCGATTTGTTTTCATTCCTCAAAAATAATAGTATTTTTCGGTTGTTTAATCTGCCGAAATGAATATCGCTTCATTCCTATTACTTTTATTAAATGAAGATTATATGCTACCCTGCCTGAATAAACAGCTTTTGGGTATAGAATGTACAGGATGTGGTATTCAAAGAGCAGCTGTTTTACTCTTTCACGGAGAATTTATTGAGGCTTTTAAAATGTATCCCGCAATATACCCTCTAATACTACTTTTGGGTTTTCTGTTGTTGGATAATTTAATGACAATAAAACATGCAAATAAGATTAGTATATTCTTAATGATAGCAAGTGTAGCAACCATATTGATCAACTTTATTTTAAAATTTTTCTAATCAAACCAATACTTCATGGAACAACAAAAATTACCTAATGTAACCATAGCCATTGTACTGGCAATCCTTTCATATCTATGCTGCTGTTTTGGTGGCCTTCCCGCAACTATTCTTGCTGGTATTGCTTTCTTTCTTGTTTATAGGGATGAAAATAAGTATAAAGAAAATCCAGAATTGTATTCCAATTACAGTCAGCTTAAAACGGCCAAAATTTTAGCCATTATTGGATTGGCTTTAGGAATAATTTATTTTGCCTATGTTATATATTCAATTTCTTCTATTGGTGGCTGGGAGGCCTATATGGAGCAGGTAAATGAAATGAGAGAGCAATGGGAGCAATAACTCTCCTCGAAAAATATATAAAATGAATCAACAACCTTTACCCGGTGCGAGTAATGCCTTAACAATGGGTATAATTTCTATTATAGGAGCCATTACTTGTTGTGGTCCTTTTGCAATTATATTTAGTATTATTGGTTTAAGTAGTGCCAACAAAGCCGAGGGACTTTATCAGAATCATTCTGAAAATTATTCGGGATATGAAAGTGTCAGAACTGGCCGTATTTTGTCTTATGTTGGAATGGCTCTGGCTTTAATATATCTCATATTCGGAATCCTTTATTTTGGGGTTATAGCCGCTTTTATTACTAGTGGGAATTTTTAAAAAGACAATTTAACGAAATTATGCTTATATATAAGACCCTCGAACTGAGGGTCTTATATTGTTACCGGTAATGTAATATTCGTCCTAATTGGCTACCTCGCTCATAAATTTTAGGCGGTATAGTCGTAACTCTTCATCTTCATATTCACCATCAAATTCTTTTTGTGCTTCTTCTATATTGTCTGATTCCGCTTCCAGGAAATAATCATGAATTTCTTCCTGTTGATCCTCGTCCAATATTTCGTCTATCCAGTAGCCAATATTCAATTTTGTCCCACTATAAACTATTTGCTCCATTGCCTTTACCATATCTTTTAATTCAAGTCCTTTTGCGGAGGCAATATCATTCAAAGGTAATTTTCTATCCACATTCTGAATAATATATAACTTAAGAGCAGAATTGGCTCCGGTACTCTTCACAACGAGGTCATCCGGGCGAATTATTTCATTCTCTTCAACATAGGTTGTAATTAGGGACAAAAAAGGTTTTCCATATTTTTTTGCCTTGCCTTCACCTACTCCATGAATATTTAACATTTCTTCCATGGAAATAGGATATTTTAGAGCCATGTCATCAAGGGAGGGATCCTGGAAGATGACAAAAGGAGGGATATCCAATTTTTTAGCTTCACTTTTCCTCAGGTCTTTGAGTAAACGTAATAATTTTTCGTCTGCGGCCCCACCGGCGCTTTTAGCGGCAGTAACAATGGCTTCATCATTTTCTTTGTTATACACATGATCCTTAGTCATCATAAAAGATGTGGGATTTTCAAGAAATGAAGATCCGATGCTGGTAACATGCAATATTCCGTATCGCTCAATTTCCTTTTTTAGCAATCCCGCAACTAATACCTGCCTGATTAATGCCATCCAATAACTTTTATCTTTGCCTGATCCAATCCCAAAAAAAGGTTTCTCATCGGTTTTGTGAGAAGCAATAAGTGCATTAGTAACGCCCATAAGTGCCGAGACAATTTCTTTGGCCTTAAACTTCTCTTTAGTGCCTTGTACTACCTCAATTAACTTTATTACATTTTCTTTCGCTTCTTCCTTTTCCTTAGGATTTCTTGTATTATCATCCATATCTGCACCTTCTCCATTCACCTCATCAAATTCTTCACCAAAATAATGAAGAATGAACTTTCTTCTAGACATAGATGTTTCGGCATATGCAACTATTTCCTGCAGAAGGGCATTCCCAATTTCCTGTTCAGCTACGGGTTTACCGGACATGAATTTCTCTAATTTTTCCACATCCTTATAAGAATAAAATGCAAGGCAGTGACCTTCACCTCCATCCCTGCCGGCACGGCCGGTCTCCTGATAGTAACTTTCAATGCTTTTGGGAATGTCATGATGAATTACATATCGCACATCCGGCTTGTCTATTCCCATTCCAAAAGCAATAGTTGCAATGACTACGTCCACATCTTCCATAAGAAACATGTCCTGATACCTGGAACGCGTCTTAGCATCAAATCCTGCATGATAAGGTACAGCGCTCACTCCATTAACCTGTAATACCTGAGCCAGTTCTTCAACTCTTTTCCTGCTTAAACAATAAATTATTCCAGATTTACCGCTATTCTTCTTTACAAAACGGATAATATCTGCATCTACATTTTTTGTCTTAGGTCTTACTTCATAGAACAAATTGGGCCTGTTAAAAGATGCTTTAAAAACCTTTGCATCTGTTATTGCAAGGTTTTTTATAATATCTTCCTGGACTTTTGGGGTGGCTGTTGCGGTTAAACCAACTATCGCGATGTCATCACCCAACCTGTTAATAATAGCCCTTAAATTTCTGTACTCCGGTCTGAAATCGTGCCCCCATTCAGAAATACAATGGGCCTCGTCAACCGCTACAAATGAAAGGGGTACAGATTGTAAAAACTCTACATACTCCTCCTTTGTAAGTGATTCTGGTGCTACATAGAGTAATTTTGTTATACCATCTAAAATATCTTGTTTTACTTCCTTAACCTGAGTTTTGGTTAATGAAGAGTTCAGAACATGAGCAACTCCGTGATCTGAGGAAACAGCGCGGATGGCATCAACCTGATTTTTCATTAAGGCTATCAATGGAGACACCACTATAGCGGTCCCCTCTTTTAAAAGCGCAGGAAGTTGATAACAAAGTGATTTTCCGCCTCCTGTAGGCATAATTACAAAGGTGTTTTTGTTTTGAATGACATTTTTTATAACACCTTCCTGTAGCCCTTTAAATTTAGAAAAACCAAAATATTTTTTTAGTGCAGCATGTAATTCAATTTCATTCAAAATCATTGCAAATTTAGTATAACAAGTCTTCTATTATTATGATATTCGTTATTAAAATTACGATATATCTTCTTGTTTTCAGGCAGGTAAAAATGTTAATTTATATTGTTTGTAGTTTAGAATCTCCTATAAAATAAGTTTGTGTAATTTTGTTTTCTTAAATATAATACATTCTTTTAAAATCTGTTTATTTATTAAGTTAATTTCTATAATTGTAAACACATAATTTCAGAACCATATTGAGCAATCACAAAGCTATATTAGCTACTGCCACAAAAACCATCAAAACGGAAAGTGACGCCATTGCGCACTTGTCAACACTTTTGGATGATCAATTTGCAAGTACTGTAAATTGCATTTATGAATCAGTTGGGCGTGTAGTAATAACGGGTATTGGCAAAAGTGCTATCATAGCCTCAAAAATAGTGGCTACTTTAAATTCTACCGGGACACCGGCAATTTTTATGCATGCGGCTGATGCTATACATGGTGATCTGGGCACAATTCAGAAAAATGACGTAGTGATTTGCATCTCCAAAAGTGGGAATACACCTGAAATAAAAATGTTGGTACCGCTAATTAAACTGGGAAGTAATAAGTTAATTGGAATGTGTGGCAATTTAAATTCATTTCTTGCTAAAAATGCAGATTTTGTTTTGAATACTTTTGTCGAAAAAGAAGCCTGCCCAAATAACCTGGCGCCAACTACCAGCACTACTGCGCAACTTGTAGTAGGGGATGCTCTCGCTATTTGTCTTTTGGAATTGAGGGGATTCAGTAGTCAGGATTTTGCTAAATATCACCCGGGAGGAACACTTGGAAAAAAACTTTACCTGAGAGTTTCCGATATTGTAGGCAACAATTTAAAGCCTCAAGTGGGCGTTGATGCCGATGTAAAGCAGGTTATTATTGAAATTTCTGAAAAAATGTTGGGCGTAACTGCTGTTATGAACAATGACAAGATCGTTGGAATTGTGACAGATGGTGATATCAGGCGAATGCTTAATAAATACGAAAACATTAATGGCCTGAAGGCTAAAGACATAATGACAACTAACCCTAAGAAGATTGGTGCAGACGTCCTTGCAATAAAAGCTTTGAAAGAAATGCGCTCTAATAGCCTATCTCAATTACTAGCTGTAGATGGAGAAGAATATGTAGGCGTTGTTCATTTACATAATCTAATTAATGAAGGAATACTTTAATGGCACAAGCTACTGGCGACCCTAATGAAATGTCCTTTTTGGACCATCTGGAAGAACTGCGTT
Organism: uncultured Eudoraea sp.; assembly: GCA_905479615.1. GTDB lineage: Bacteria > Bacteroidota > Bacteroidia > Flavobacteriales > Flavobacteriaceae > Eudoraea. The sequence goes on along the minus strand of CAJQNH010000115.1, from coordinate 13,172 downwards.
GGCATCTTATTCGATCAACCATTGCAATAGTTCTCATTGGTATCGTGGCTTTTCTAATGAAGGACTTTATTTTCGACACCGTAATTTTCGGGCCAAAAAAACCGGACTTTCCCACCTATGGTGTATTCTGCAAGCTCTCCAGAATCCTTGGTTTTAGTGAAGCATTTTGTGTAACGGAACCAATATTCACGGTACAGAGCAGGCAAATGGCTGAACAGTTTTCTGCCCATATTTGGACGTCTATTTGGGCCGGATTTATTCTTGGCTTCCCATACATACTTTATGAAATGTGGAAATTCATCAGTCCAGGATTATACGATAAGGAACGTAACAATTCGCGTGGCTTTATATTTATTGCTTCTTCCCTTTTTTTCCTTGGTGTTCTATTTGGTTATTATGTAGTTGCCCCGCTTTCAATAAATTTTTTAGGTGGATATTCTGTCAGTGATGAAATTGTTCGGGAAATTGATTTAAGTTCCTATATTTCAACTGTAAGAGCTGCTGTAATCGCCTGCGGTATAATATTTGAACTGCCAATAATTATATTCTTTCTTACTAAAGTTGGATTGGTAACCCCGGAGATACTTAAAAAGTATAGAAAAATCGCCCTCGTTATTGTACTTATACTCTCTGCAGTTATCACACCCCCGGATGTGGCTAGTCAGATTATCGTAGCTGTTCCGGTCCTTATTCTTTACCAGATAAGTATTTACATTTCAAAGGTTGTATTGCAGAGAGAAGCAAAAAAAGAAAATAAAAATGTCAAAACCAGTTGAAGAATTTAATGCCTACCGTTCTGAAATGAATGGGAAGTTGTTAGCAGATAATAACAAAATAATAAAAAGAATCTTCAACCTGGATACGAACGCCTATAGTGAAGGGGTTTTAGATATAAAAACCAAAGAATTATTAGGTCTTGTCGCGTCTACTGTATTAAGATGTGATGATTGTGTTAAATATCACTTACAAAGCTGCTATAACCATGGCGCATCCAAAGAAGAGGTTATGGAAACCTTGAGTATTGCCACCTTAGTTGGTGGTACAATTGTTATTCCGCATTTGAGGAGAGCTTATGAGTTTTGGGAACAACTGGAGTTACAGGAAGGTTAAAAAAACTATAATTCTGAACAGCAGAAATTAGAATGACTTAGATTTGAAAGATAATTCTTCTGAATGAAATTAAGAGCAGATAGTATAATGAAAGCCTACAGAGGGCGAAAGGTAGTCAAAGGTATTTCCTTAGAGGTAAACCAAGGGGAAATAGTTGGGCTACTGGGACCAAATGGAGCCGGAAAAACTACCTGCTTCTACATGATTGTAGGGCTTATTAAACCTAATGGGGGACAAATTTTTTTAGATGATACCGAGATCACAAAATTTCCCATGTATAAAAGGGCTCAAAACGGCATTGGCTATCTTGCCCAAGAGGCTTCAGTTTTTAGAAAATTAAGTATTGAGGATAATATCTTAAGCGTTTTACAACTTACAAAACTGAGCAAAAAAGAGCAAAACATAAAAATGGAGTCGCTTATAGAAGAGTTTGGACTGGGGCATATTAGAAAGAATAGAGGAGATTTGTTATCCGGGGGTGAACGCAGACGTACGGAAATAGCAAGAGCCTTGGCTACCGACCCTAAATTTATACTACTCGATGAACCATTTGCGGGGGTTGACCCTGTTGCTGTAGAAGATATTCAACGAATTGTGGCTCAACTAAAAAATAAGAATATTGGCATCCTGATCACCGATCATAATGTCCAGGAAACTCTGGCAATAACAGAGCGATCTTACCTTATGTTTGAGGGTGGTATTTTAAAATCGGGTGTCCCTGAAGATCTTGCAGAAGACGAAATGGTGCGTAAAGTCTATTTGGGCCAGAATTTTGAACTTCGTAAAAAGAAATTGGATTTTTAGCATACCCCTTCTACAAGGAACATTGATTCTAAGTTTTTTGATGTATGGAATGGAAACGTTGAAGGTTCCCAGGATTCTGCCAATGTAACCTATACTCTTCAACCAGAGGTTACCATATGCTATGACTCATTCAAAAGTCCTATGTCCATTTAACGTTACATTTTCCAGGACCAGGCTAAACCTATTTGACACAAACCTGGATTATAGTGAAATGAAAGAAAATTGATTTATATGCCTAGTAGAAATTATCTGTCACCAATCTTATACACCATGGAGCTAACAATATAAAAAAACACAATGGCAGGTACAGCTAAAAATTTTATAGTCAAAAGTAAAACTAAACTTACAATTATAAAGATATAACGCAGGGCGTTATCTTTAAAACTCCAATTCTTAAATTTTAAAGCAAATAATTCTATCCTCGAATTTAACAGATAGGAACTCAGAATGGTAATTATTATCAGAAACCAAGGATTTAGTATTATTTGATTTAAATAGTCATTTCCCTGATATAATAGTATTAACGGAAGTGAAAGCATAAATAAGGCATTTGCCGGTGTGGGAAGACCAATAAATGAAGTGGCCTGATTCTCATCAATATTAAATTTTGCCAATCTGTAGGCTGAAGCCAGAGTAATTAAAAAACCAAAAAAAGGCAGGAATGAATTCTTTAACCCTGTCCATGTCATAGTTTCTGAGCTACCTGAAAAATCGAGATTCCACCCACCGGTCTGAGACATAGAAAGCAGTTGAAACATAACAATACCGGGGACAAGGCCACTGGTTATTAGATCAGCTAATGAATCGAGCTGGATTCCTAATTCGCTCTGTGCATTCAGCATTCTTGCGGCAAGTCCGTCAAAGAAATCGAAAACAATTCCCAGAAAAACAAAAAGTGCGGCGAGTTCCAGCATATTTAAAACAGCAAACACTGTAGCAATACAACCACATAAAATATTAAGCATGGTAATAAACTGTGGAATATGTTTCTTCATGGTTGTTGGCGGTTTCCGTAAAAATAATATAATTTTTATTCTAACTCTTTCTTAACATATTTTATTCGGATATTTGCCGTTAATAGTTATTCCACAAGTGATCAGAGCACTAAGAATTCCATTTAGAAAACTTTACTTCCTAAACTTATTATGGATCGCCTTTTTTGGTTTTTCGCTTCAGGCTCAATTATCAGATAATGCGCAAATTAGCATAATTACATGTGACTCCGGTCAGGAACTATATTCGAGTTTCGGGCATAGCGCATTTAGAGTTCAGGACACTGCCCAGGGAATTAATTGGGTCTATAACTACGGGACTTTTGATTTTAATACCCCTAACTTCTATTCCAAATTTGCCAAGGGGAAATTGCTTTATTCTTTAAGCGTTTCAAAATTTTCAGATTTCCTCTTTACATATGAACTGGAAAACCGATGGGTAAAAGAACAAATATTAAACCTTAATCTGGAAGAACAAAATGCACTATTTCAGTTTTTGGAAAACAACCGAAAGCCTGAAAACAGGGATTATAAATACGACTTCTTATTCGATAATTGTGCCACTAAATTACCAGAGGTATTAAAAAAAGTTCTTGGAAACAGTATTGAATTTAATGGAGAACATCTTAAAAATCATTACACTTTCAGAGATCTTATACAACAAAATCTGCTCACCAATTCATGGTCAAGTTTTGGCATAGACCTTGCTCTGGGGTCCGTCATAGATAGGGAAGCTTCCCCTGAGGAGTATATGTTCCTTCCCAAATATGTTATGCTTCAAATGAATAATACAACTCAGTCACAAAGCCCCTTAGTTCTTCGAGAACGTACCGTTCTTGATTATAATGAAAAAAGATTTGGTGGAAATTTTGGTACAACACCTCTTTTTTGGCTACTCCTTTTATTGCTCTTTACCCTTTCAATATCATATATAGATCTTAGAAACGCTACACGGAGCAGGTGGCTCGACTTTTTTTTTATTTCTGATTACTGGATCTGCAGGATTACTTATTTTCTTCCTATGGTTCCTGACAGACCATTCATCAACTGCAAATAATTTTAATATCCTTTGGGCATTCCCATTCAATATTGCAGCTTGTTATTTTCTCCTGAGAAAAGACCAAATCCCAAAATGGATGGGTAAATATATTTTGACACTACTGGTTTTAATGGGGATTACGTTGATTCTTTGGATTTTCCAAATTCAACAGTTTTCACCGCTAATTGCAGTGGTATTTGCCATACTTGGTCATAGATACGCCCTACTTTATCGCTATTTCACAAATTCCAACTCAAGTCTTCAATGAATTTGGTTTCCGTAGAAAATATAGCCAAATCATATGGAGAATTAGTCCTTTTCGAAGACCTCTCGTTTGGCATAAATAAGAATCAAAAAATTGCGTTGGTTGCCCGAAACGGCGAAGGTAAAACTTCAATTTTAAATATTCTGGCGGGGAAGGATGTCCCAAATGGTGGTGCTGTAAACTACCGTAAAGGAATTCGAATTTCTTTTCTGGAACAAGAACCAGATCTAAATCCTCAATTAACCGTAGAGCAGACCATTTTGGACTCTGACAATGAGATTCTAAAGATTATTGCTGCCTATGAAACAGCTTTGCACCATCCCGAAAATGAAGAAGCTTACCAAAAAGCTTTTGAGTCTATGGAAAGGAATAACGCCTGGGATTTTGAAACCCAATACCAACAGATTCTTTCCAAATTAAAACTGGACAATCTTGAAGCCAAAGTAAGTGATCTATCCGGTGGACAAAAAAAGAGACTGGCAATGGCCAATGCCCTGTTGAATGAGCCAGATCTGTTAATTCTGGATGAACCCACAAATCATTTAGATCTGGAAATGATAGAGTGGCTGGAAGATTATTTTAGCCGTAAAAAGATTACTCTTTTTATGGTTACTCATGACAGGTATTTTCTGGAAAGGGTCTGTAATGAGATCCTGGAACTAGATAATGGTCTGCTTTATTCATACAAAGGAAATTATGCCTACTACCTGGAGAATAAAGAAGCCAGATTAGAACTTGAAGCGGTAGAACAACATAAATCCAAGTTGCTTTATAAAAAAGAGCTGGACTGGATGCGAAGACAACCAAAGGCAAGAACCACAAAATCCAAATCGCGTATTGATGATTTCCATAGCATCAAAGAAAAGGCACACCAACGCAGAGAGAACCATGAAATTCAACTGGAGATCAATATGGAACGTATGGGCAGCAAAATCCTGGAACTGCACAAAGTCTCTAAAGCCTACCCTGGCATTGTCTTGCTTGATAAATTTGATTATAATTTTTTAAGGGGAGAACGAATCGGAATTATTGGTAAAAACGGTACTGGCAAATCTACTTTCCTGAATATTGTAACGGGCCTTGAACCGCCGGACAGTGGAAAAATTGTAGTTGGAGAGACCATTAAATTCGGATACTACACCCAAAATGGGATTACGATAAAAGAAGGTCAGAAAGTAATTGATGTTATCCGAGAATTCGGAGATTATATTCCATTAAAAAAAGGAAGGCAACTATCAGCCCAACAGCTTTTGGAACGATTTTTATTTGACAGAAAGAAACAATATGATTTTGTAGAAAAGCTGAGCGGAGGAGAACGAAAGAGATTGTATTTATGTACCGTCCTCATCCAGAATCCCAATTTCCTGATCCTGGATGAACCAACAAATGATCTGGATATTATTACCTTAAATATCCTGGAGAGTTTTTTACTTGACTTTCCCGGTTGTCTGCTGGTAGTATCCCATGACCGCTACTTCATGGATAAGATAGTAGATCATTTATTTATTTTTAAAGGCAATGGAATTGTTGAAGATTTCCCCGGGAATTATTCAGATCACAGGGCCTATGAAGATAGTGCTGTTTTAGAGAAAAGGACCGAAAAGGGGAACAGCTCGAAGAATAAAACAATTAAAACTTCCAGGCGGTCCGATGACAAGAGCAGAAAACTATCTTTTAAGGAGCAAAAAGAGTATAACAAGCTGGAAAAATCCATTCAGCAATTAGAAAACCAAAAAGAGGAACTTCAAAATCAATTTGCTAATACCGAATTATCTGGGGAAGAAATAGACGTTTTATCAATACAACTAAAAGATATTATAGAAAATCTTGAGGATAAAACAGAGCGATGGTTTGAGCTTTCGGTGCTATTGGAAGACTAATTCGCAAAGTGGTAATTATACTATTTGAATTTACTGATAATAAGAATTTACTTTTATGTCTGGTACCTTTCAATATCTGAAATTCTGGTTTAAGGCAACTAACCAGCATGGAATCCATTCTCCATTTATTTATCGTTTTGTTACAAAGGGTCTGTATATAAAACATAAATACTGCAGATCAAAATCACTGAATATATTTTTCAAATGCATTAGTTACTTCAAGCCAAATAGTATTGGCTTTGAAGAAGAAAATGAGCTTTTAAAAAATAAAGTGAAAAACGAATTTCCATCTCTTTCATTTAAAGCACCATATGATATAAAATACTATGAGGCCCTGGTTACAGAATCTCAAATTTCGGATATGGCCAACTACGGGGAACAACAACCCAAGGGAATAATCTATATTAGTGACATCAGGAAAAATAGAAGCTCGAAAGAACTGTGGAATAAATTAGTTTTAACAGATTTTGTATTGGTTAGTGTGGATATGTATTTTGGTGGCCTTCTTTTTTTCCATAAAACACAAGCCAGAGAACATTTTAGGATTAGAATATAAACTCTTAACTTTAAGATAGATATTTTTCATACTATGAACAACAGTATTTATTACCTATTAGCCGGAGTGGCCATTTTATATATTATCATTTCTATTTTTAGTAAAAAAAGCTCAAAGAAAAGAAAATCAAGGAAATTTATGGATGGTTATGAGCGAAAGGATAAAAGGAAGTAATTGTAAATACTCCAGGTATTCCTATTTAGCACAGAATAAAAAATTTCATATACAGCCAATTTCCTAACTTGCAACTCAAAAGTTCTAAAATAGCCTATGAAAATATATACCAAAACCGGAGACACGGGTTCAACTTCACTTTTTGGAGGTACAAGGGTTTTTAAACATCACATTCGCATTAACGGTTATGGTACTGTTGATGAACTAAATTCATGGCTTGGACTGCTAAGGGATCAGGAAATGAATGTACATTTCAGAGAGATTCTTATTACTACCCAGGATAAATTGTTTATAGTAGGTGCTATTTTGGCCACGGACCCTAAAAAAGCTCAATTAAAAAGTGGAAAAGATCGTCTTAATATTCCTCTAATAAGCATTGCAGATGTTGAGCAATTGGAAAAGGAAATGGACACTATGAATGAAACTATGCCGCCAATGACCCATTTTATCCTGCCCGGCGGCCATACAACAGTGTCATACTGTCATATTGCTCGTACTATTTGCAGAAGAGCTGAGCGAATGGTATCACTACTACATGAAAATGAACCTGTTGATGGTATGGTTTTAACTTACCTCAACCGTCTTTCAGACTATTTATTTGTACTGGCACGGAAATTGTCATACGATTTAAAGGCAGATGAAATAAAGTGGATTCCTGAGAAAAAGGGCTAATAATTATACTTTTTCTTCGTTATGAATTTATCAAAACCTTAAATTGTTGATAAAATAAGTGATTTTACTCAGATTTTTCTTGGCAATATGGGTTTAAAATCTATTTTTGCAAAAATTTTAAATTCACAATAAAGCCATGTATTGGACATTAGAACTAGCATCTTATTTAAGTGACGCACCCTGGCCAGCTACTAAAGACGAATTAATAGATTATGCCATTAGAACTGGAGCTCCTTTGGAAGTAGTTGAAAATTTACAATCTATGGAGGAAGAAGGCGGTGAGATATACGAATCAATAGAAGAAATATGGCCGGATTACCCCACGGAAGAAGATTACCTCTGGAATGAGGATGAATATTAAAGAAGTTTCCTAAAACCTATTAAAAGTCTCATTTGAGGCTTTTTTTTTATGTAATTTTGACAGGCTTAAAGAAGTTTAAGTAGAAATATAAAATCTGGAATACCTTTTGCTTTAAAAAAGGATATTGCAATTCTATAGCATATTGCTCATTTTTAGGATTATTCAATTGCACTTTAAGTCCTGAAGAGCATGCTATCAAAACATGAATAATATATGAGTATTTTAAATTCAGTCATCAAGGCATTTGTAGGTGACAAGGCTAAGAAGGATGTTAAGGAACTACAACCTCTCTTAAAAGAGATCAAATCCTTTGAAGCAGCGATTGAAAGCTTGGACCACAATGCACTTAGGAAAAAAACAAAAGACTTCAAACTAACAATAACCAAGGCATCTGAAGAACTTCAGAAGAAGATTGACATATTGAAGGAAGAAGTAAAAGCTTCTCTGGATATAGACAGAAATGAGGAAATATATGCAGAAATTGATAAACTTGAAGACGAAGTCTATAAAATTACAGAGGTCACTTTAAACGAGATTCTACCTGAAGCCTTTGCCGTAATTAAAGAAACAGCTAAGCGATTTGTAAATAATCCAACCATTACGGTTGAAGCCTCAGAATTTGACAGATTGCTATCTGGCTCCAAAGAATATGTAAGTCTGGAGGGTGATAATGCCCTATGGCTAAACTCATGGGATGCCGCCGGAAAAGAAGTCACCTGGGATATGGTACACTATGACGTACAGCTAATTGGCGGGATTGCTTTGCATCAGGGTAAAATTGCAGAAATGCAGACTGGTGAAGGTAAAACACTTGTTGCTACGCTGCCAATGTACTTGAATGCCTTGGCAGGAAAAGGGGCTCATTTGGTTACTGTAAATGATTACCTGGCTAAAAGGGATAGTGCGTGGATGGCACCAATATTTGAATTTCATGGTCTTTCCGTGGACTGTATAGACAAGCATCAACCTAATTCCGAAGGAAGAAGAGCAGCTTACAACGCAGATATTACCTATGGAACCAACAACGAATTTGGATTCGATTACCTTAGAGATAATATGGCTCATACACCTGGTGACCTTGTACAACGGCCGCATCACTATGCCATTGTGGATGAGGTCGATTCTGTACTTGTAGATGACGCCCGTACTCCATTAATCATATCAGGACCTGTGCCTGAAGGAGATCGTCACGAATTTAATGAATTGAAACCCAAAGTGTCAGACATTGTTCAAAAACAACGTCAGTACCTTACCGGAGTTCTGGCAGAAGCCAAAAAAGAAATATCTGCGGGAAATACCAAAGAAGGTGGTTTTCTATTGCTAAGGGTACACAGAGGCTTACCCAAGAATAAAGCCCTTATTAAATTTCTGAGTGAAGAAGGCATAAAACAACTGCTTCAAAAAACTGAAAATTTTTATATGCAGGATAACAACCGGGAAATGCCTCAGGTAGATGCGGAATTGTTATTTGTTATCGATGAAAAGAACAACCAGATTGAACTTACAGATAAGGGTATAGGATATATTTCCGGAGATCAGCAAAACGACTTTTTTGTGATGCCGGATATTGGAAGTGAGATTGCAAAAATCGAAAATCAAAACCTGGAAATCGAAAAGGAGGCATCAGAAAAAGAGGCATTATTCAAAGATTTTGCAATAAAAAGCGAACGTATCCACACTATGAGCCAGCTATTAAAGGCATATACGCTCTTCGAAAAAGATGTGGAGTATGTGGTTATTGAAAATAAGGTGATGATAGTTGATGAACAAACCGGACGTATTATGGACGGGCGCAGGTATTCAGACGGATTACACCAGGCCATTGAAGCAAAAGAGAATGTAAAAATCGAAGCAATGACACAGACTTTTGCTACGGTTACTTTACAGAATTATTTCAGAATGTACAAAAAGCTTTCAGGTATGACAGGTACTGCCGTAACGGAAGCAGGGGAATTATGGGAGATCTATAAATTGGATGTTATGGAGATCCCTACAAACAGGCCTATTGTAAGAGATGACAGAAACGATCTTATCTATAAGACCAAAAGAGAAAAATACAACGCCATTATTGACGAAGTTACCAAACTTTCGGAACAAAAAAGACCGATACTTATTGGTACCACTTCCGTGGAAATATCTGAATTATTATCACGAATGCTGGGTATACGAAAAATTCCGCACAATGTTTTGAACGCGAAACTGCATAAAAAAGAAGCAGATATTGTGGCAGAAGCCGGTAATGCAGGTATCGTAACCATTGCAACAAACATGGCAGGACGGGGAACCGATATAAAATTATCTGAAGAAGTTAAAAAAGCAGGGGGCTTGGCCATCGTAGGTACAGAAAGACACGACTCCAGAAGGGTCGACAGGCAGTTGAGAGGACGATCAGGACGTCAGGGAGATCCTGGAAGTTCGCAATTTTATGTTTCTTTGGAAGATAACTTAATGCGCCTTTTTGGTTCAGACAGGGTTGCAAAAATGATGGATAGAATGGGTCTTGAAGAAGGAGAAGTAATCCAGCATTCTATGATGACCAAATCTATTGAACGGGCACAGAAAAAAGTAGAAGAAAATAACTTTGGTATTCGTAAACGACTATTAGAGTATGATGATGTAATGAATGCCCAACGGGAAGTAGTTTATAAAAGAAGACGACATGCATTGCAGGGTGAGCGTCTTAAGGTAGATATTGCAAACATGGTTTATGATACATGTGAGGTAATTGCCGATACCAATAAGGCTGCTAATGATTTCAAGAATTTTGAGTTTGAACTCATCAAATATTTCTCCATTACCTCACCGGTTACAGAGGAGGAATTCGCCAAACAGACTTTTCTGGAGATCGCAAATACAACCTATACTGCCGCATATGATTATTACCAGAGTAAAATGGAGAGAAGTGCCGCCACGGCGTTCCCTGTAATTAAAAAGGTATACGAGGACAGCAGCAATAAATTTGAACGCATTGTAGTTCCTTTTACCGATGGTATTAAATCACTTAATGTGGTTACCAATCTTAAAAATGCCTATGAGTCGAATGGTAAAGAATTGGTTACAGATTTTGAAAAGAATATAACTCTGGCCATAGTTGATGACGCTTGGAAAACTCACCTGAGGAAAATGGACGAGTTAAAACAGTCTGTTCAGTTGGCTGTTCACGAGCAGAAAGATCCTTTGTTGATCTATAAATTTGAAGCTTTTGAACTTTTTAAAAGCATGATCGACAACGTTAACAAAGAAGTTGTTTCCTTCCTGTTCAAAGGGGAATTGCCCTCAGCTGACACCAATGAGATTCAGGAAGCTAGGAATGTACGAAGACCAAAGGAAAAGCTGCAGACCACTAAGGAGGAAATTCCGAATAATGATGAATTAGCCGCCCGGAACAGGGCAGTAGGGCAAAATCAAGGTGGCCGAGCCCCGATTACAGAAACCATTGTGAGGGTAAAACCTAAAATTGGCAGAAATGAAAGGGTCACTATAAAAAATGTAATGTCGGGCGAAAGCAAGACGGTCAAATTCAAACAGGCAGAGCCACTTATAGACCGAGGGGAATGGGTATTGATTGAAGATTGACAAATTAACTGCTATCATTAAAAAGGCGTCCGTACATGGACGCCTTTTTTGTTTAAAATGCCATATCTTTAGGTATTGACACCTTATTTTCCTTTGATATGAAATCTTCCAGACGTAAGTTCCTGACTTCTATTAGCATGTTGGCTGCCTCTTCGGCAATGCCAATTACACAATTTGATTTTGGAATGAATACTAAATTAAAAATTGCACTTGTTGGAACAGGTATTCGCGGTATCACTTTTTGGGGAAAACGTCTTGTTGATGAATATTCAGATATCCTGGAGTTTGTGGGCTTGTGCGATATAAATCCGGGGAGACTCTCCTTTGGAAAAGAATATACCGGGGCCAGTTGTGCTACTTTTACAAATTTTGAGAAAATGATCCGGGATTCTAAACCGGATCTTGTTATCGTGACTACAAAAGATGCAACTCACCATGAATTTATTATCAAAGCAATGGAAATGGGATGCGATGTCCTTACTGAAAAACCATTAACTACGGATGAAAATAAATGTCAGGCCATTCTGGATGCGGAAAAAAAATCAGGCAAAAACCTGATAGTAGGTTTTAACTACCGATGGAGCCCTTATAACACTAAAATAAAACAGTTATTAGCAGAAAACACTATTGGCAAACTAACTTCAGTGGACTTTCATTGGTATCTGAACACTTACCACGGTGCCAGTTATTTCCGCAGATGGCACGGACAGATGGAAAGCAGCGGGTCTTTATGGGTTCACAAGGCTACCCATCATTTTGACCTTCTTAACTGGTGGATCAATTCTGAGCCATCCGAAGTATTTGCATTCGGCGATTTGGAATTTTATGGTAAAAATGGACCTTTCAGAGGGGACAACTGCAGAAATTGCAATCATCAATCTAATTGTGACTTTTATTGGGACATTACTAAAAATCAATTTTTAAATGATCTCTATACAAAAAATGAGAAATACGACGGGTATATCCGAGACAACTGCCTTTTTAGAAATGAAATAAACATTTATGATAAGATGTCCGCACAGGTCAAATATCAAAATAACGTACAGTTAAATTATTCGCTAACTACTTATTCTCCGTTCGAAGGTTGGCGGGTTGCATTTAACGGAACGGAAGGAAGACTGGAAGCCTGGATGGACATCCCTTATTATAAAGAAATGAATATTGATCAGGCCGAAATGCACGACAAGGAAATGGAGCAGAACAATGAGGAAACTGAGCATAATGAACCCATAATCGTGCACAATTTGTGGAAGGATTTCGAAACCGTTATGGTAGAAATGGAAAAAAGCGGTCATGGCGGAGGTGATAAGCGCTTACAAGACAAAATGTTTAGAAGTGCTGATTCTGTTGATCCATTTGGCAGGACCGCAGGAAGCAGAGATGGCGCAATGTCTGTGCTTATAGGGATTGCGGCAAGGAAAAGTATTGAAACCGGCACAGCTGTAAACATTGGAGATCTGACCAATTTACAGCCTAAGGAGGTACGAGATTAACATATTTAGTATTGTAGATAACAAAGTTACTTTTTGTCAGATTAGCTGTTGAATATATGATAAAACATATATAGCTTTACATCATTGAGGGAATTCGCTTCCCAACTAGGGTTGCGATTTTCCATATGAAGCATAGCTGCATCAATGAATATAACTTAAGACTATGGAAAAAGAAACCAAACATCAGCACAGAATACAGGATAAAATACGTCTGACCCTTAGGGTAAGCTATTTTGCTTCTATTTCCTCC
>CAJQNH010000114.1 GCA_905479615.1 uncultured Eudoraea sp. | reverse complement strand
TCATCCAATTGCATTTTTGCCATCTCAACCATCTCTGCATCACTGCCATCACTAATGATCTCCTCAGCTTCGTTCATATTATTGGTCAACTCAATATATCTATCTCTTTTATCAATAAGCAAACGTAAATCCTTGTATTCTTTATTAAGCCTTACATAGCGTTTTTGATCTGAAATAATATCAGGTTGTATAATTAGGTCTGATACCTCATCAAAGCGCTGTTTAACAATATTTAATTTATCTAGCATGCAATCATCTCTTAGGAATGCGAATTTACAAATTTTTAAAGGTAAATTAACCTCTTCATAAGCAAGATAGAAAGAGTTTTTACAATAGCCGAATGAGAAAATTTATTCTTGTGTGTCCAGAATTATTCCATGACTGGTATACATCTGGTTATAGCTGTCCACAATTATTACTTCGGTATCACCCAGTTGATTTATTAAGGATATCCCCTTATCCATACCTAAAATATAGACAGCAGTAGCCAAAGCGTCGCATAGTTCAGCACTTTTGGCAAGTACTGTCACCTTGCTTATTCCAGTGGTCGGATAACCAGATTTTGGATCGATGTAATGTGCGTATTTCTTACCGTTAAAAGTTACATATCTATCCAAATTACCTGTAATTGACACAGATGATTCTATTAGCGGTAGCCAGGTAAATATTTTACCATTACTTCTCGGGTGATCCACGCCTATTAACCATTTCTCTCCGGTTGCCTTTGTTCCCCAGGCTGATATATCTCCTGAAGCATTAATCATGCCCGCGGGAACCTGTTTGGATACCAATAGTTCCTTAACTTTATCTGCAGCATACCCCTTTCCAATTGCCCCAAAACCAATCTTCATTCCTTTTTCTTTAAGAAATACAGTGTTTTCAGTACTATTTAAAATGATTTTTTTATAACCTACTTTGGAAACTGCCTGACTGATTTGTTCCGGAGTTGGAAACATGGACATTGAACCATCAAATTTCCAAACCCCTTCCATTGCTGCCATAGTAATATCAAAAGCACCATTGGTAATTTCAGAAATCTGAATGGAACGTTCAATTAATTTATAAAGCTCGAAGCTAACCTTGACAGGCTTTAAACCGGCATTACGATTTATTTCTGAAGTTTCTGATTCAGGATCCCAGGAAGAAATCAATTTTTCGATACGTTTGACTTCTGCAATAGCCTCTTCCAAATTGATATATCCAATTTCTTCATTTTGTGTTACTACGGTTAGTTCAAAGGGACTGCCCATTAATTTTACAGCTCTCTTTACGGTGACATTCCTTTTCGCCTGACCACAAACTGAAGTCATGGCAAGAATACCAAAAAGTAGTGCCACCAAGCTTTTCACTTACTTTGCTTTTTTTAGTTGTGAAAATATGGGGCGCACAATTGTACAATTCTTATCAAGAGAATAAAACATATAAGAAAAAACGAAAAGATTTAGGGCCAAACTTTTCACGTTAATATCAAAATGTGACTAATTCGTAATTACTCAAAAACCCGAAGTATATTACCGTTTAGTTCTGTGTTAAACGTTTTAAGCGGATTGTTTGTAATTGTGTTTAAAGGAGTCCCGTTTTGATCAAATTCTGATCCATGGGTAGAGCAACGAAAAATCCCTCCATTATCATCCAAAAATCTCACCTGATCTGTTTGCTGGTGACTGCATATCTGACTTGCTGCAATAAAATTACCTTCAAGGTTCTTAACCACAACTACTTCATTCTTTAAGATAAAATCGCCATTATTCTGCAATCCTGAACCTTCCTGTGAATTAAGATCCACAGTGAAGTCAACACCAGAAGGTACCGGTTTTGTTTCCAGTTCTCCATCATCATTTGAACAACCATTAATACAAGGAAAAGTAAGCGCAAAGGCCGCCCCTGCCCCAAGACTTCTTAGAAATTCTTTTCTCTCCATAACATTTATTTTTATTTAATCTATACATGTAATTTCAACCCAGGAATCGGGCTAAAATCCACTATAAAAAGAACGCTTTAAAATAGTGATTCGTATACCTTAATAGATAAACGTCCCGTATTCGCTCTTAATTGTCAGCTTTTTTGAAGTATTTGGCTCTACATAGCCTACAATTTGGGCATCTACGTCAAACTCGCGGGAAATTGCTATCAGGTCTTTCGCAACGCTTTCGTTCACATAAAGTTCCATCCGATGACCACAATTAAAGACCTGATACATTTCTTTCCAATCTCTACCCGATTGTTCCTGTATTAATTTAAACAATGGTGGTACGGCGAACATAGAATCTTTAACAATATGCAGCTTATCTACAAAGTGAAGAATCTTTGTCTGTGCCCCCCCACTGCAATGTACCATGCCATGAATATCTTTAGAGTCGTATTTCTGAAGAATTTTTTTAATTATCGGAGCGTAGGTTCTGGTAGGAGACAGTACAAGTTTACCGGCATCAAGTGGAGAATCCTGCACAGAATCTGTAAGTTTTACACTTCCTGAATACACCAATTCTTCAGGCACATGGGAGTCATAACTCTCAGGATACTTAGTGCTTAAATATTTTGAAAAAACATCATGCCTTGCAGATGTAAGTCCATTGCTGCCCATCCCTCCGTTATATTCAGACTCATAGCTTGCTTTTCCATACGAAGCCAAACCAACAATTACATCTCCCGGACAAATATTCGCATTATCTATAACATCAGTCCTTTTTAGCCTTGCTGTTACCGTAGAATCAACAATTATGGTGCGCACCAGATCTCCTACGTCTGCGGTTTCTCCACCGGTACTATAAATAACAATTCCATGCTTAGCCAAATCTTCAATTAACTCCTGAGTGCCATTTATTATTGCCGAAATGACTTCACCCGGAATCAGGTTTTTATTTCTTCCAATAGTTGAGGATAGCAGTATATTATCTGTTACGCCTACACATAAAAGATCGTCCAGGTTCATGATCAAAGCATCCTGGGCAATACCTTTCCAAACAGAGACATCTCCTGTCTCTTTCCAATACATATATGCGAGTGAAGATTTTGTGCCGGCACCATCTGCATGCATTACCAAACAGTATTCTTCATCTTTGGTAAGGTAATCCTCTACAATCTTGCAAAATGCATTTGGAAATAAGCCTTTGTCAATATTTTTTATGGCATTATGTACGTCTTCCTTTGAGGCAGAAACTCCTCTTTGGTCATAACGTTTACTTGCAGACGATTCCATGGGTTTTGGTTTCCGCAAAAATAGGATAAACCAGAAAAAAAGCCCACAAAATGTGAGCTTTAATTATTTACTTATTTAATAAACAATAGTTCCCTGTATTTTGTGAGGGGCCAGGACTGATCATCTATTAGCTGCTCCAGCTTATCGCAATGATATCTGATTTTATCAAAATAAGGCCGAACATTATCACTGTAAGCAAAAGCTTTCTTATTAAGGTCCTTTAAATTGTTGGCAATCTTTCTGGCATTTGTC
Source organism: uncultured Eudoraea sp. (assembly GCA_905479615.1). Classification (GTDB taxonomy): domain Bacteria; phylum Bacteroidota; class Bacteroidia; order Flavobacteriales; family Flavobacteriaceae; genus Eudoraea. The sequence goes on along the minus strand of CAJQNH010000114.1, from coordinate 4,057 downwards.
ATATCATCAGTATTCTTTTTTAATTCAACCATATGCTCCGCAATCTGTTCAATAAGAGTGAGATGCCCTTCAGATAGCTTTTTATGTGCCGCTCCATAAATCTCTTTTAATCCCAGAACATTTTTAATTAGTTTATTTTGGTATTCAATAGCCGAAGGAATAATATGGCTATAAACCAAATCATTAAAGACCCTGCCTTCAATTTGGGTTTGAAGAATATAAGTCTCTAATTCAACCTCCTGCCTAGCTTCAACTTCTATCGTACTCATTACTTCCAGGTTATTAAAAAGCTCCAGACTTTCTTTGGACGTCATAACCTGAATTGCGGAAGGCGTTGTTTTATTATTACTCAACTTCCTTTTTTTAGCTTCTTTTTCCCAATCTGCACTATACCCATCCCCGTCGAAACGAATTCTTTTGGAAGACTTGATATATTCTCTTAAAACGTTAAAAACTGCCTCGTCCTTTTTTAATTTCTTTTTATCAATTAAAAGATCTACTTCCTTTTTAAATGCCCTTAATTGATGTGCAACAATCGTATTTAATATAGTCATTGGTTTTGCACTATTGGTTTTTGAGCCAACTCCTCTCATTTCAAATTTATTACCGGTAAAGGCAAATGGCGAGGTTCTATTTCTATCTGTATTATCGAGTAAAATCTCAGGAATCTTCCCTACTACATTGAGTTTTAATTCCGTTTTCTCTTCCGGGGAAAGCTTTCCTTTGGAAACCCCTTCCAATTCATCCAGTACATTACTTAGTTGCGTACCTACAAAGATTGAAAAAATTGCCGGTGGAGCTTCATTTGCACCCAGCCTGTAATCATTACTGGCAGAAGCAATTGAAGATCTTAACAGTTCCTCATAAGTATCTACAGCTTTTATTGTATTCACAAAAAAGGTAAGAAATTGGAGGTTTTTCATAGGAGTAGAACCCGGGCTTAGAAGATTAACCCCGGTATCTGTTGCAAGAGACCAATTGTTGTGTTTCCCGGAACCGTTAATACCGGCAAAGGGCTTTTCATGAAAAAGAATTTTAAAGTTATGCCTGTCGGCTACTTTTTCCATAACATCCATTAAAAGCAAATTATGGTCAACCGCCAGGTTTGCCTCTTCAAAAACCGGAGCCAGCTCAAATTGATTTGGTGCTACTTCATTATGTCTGGTTTTAACAGGGATCCCCAGCCGGGTACAATTTTTTTCCAGATCCCTCATAAAGTTAATAGCCCTTGTAGGAATAACCCCAAAGTAATGATCATCCAGCTGTTGTCCTTTGGCTGCCAGATGTCCAACTAATGTCCTACCGGTAAGAACGATATCCGGGCGTGAACTGGCCAATGCTTTATCAATTAGAAAATACTCTTGTTCCCACCCCAGTGTTGCGTGGACTTTGGATACATTTTTATCAAAATATTTAGCCACGGCAGTAGCTGCCAAATCTACGGCATGTAAGGCCCGTAAAAGTGGTGCTTTATTATCCAGCGCCTCTCCGGTATAGGATACAAAAATCGTGGGGATACAGAGTGTTGTTCCATAAATAAATGCCGGAGAAGTAGGATCCCAGGCGGTGTACCCCCTTGCCTCAAAGGTATTTCGTATACCCCCACTTGGAAAACTGGAAGCATCTGGTTCTTGTTGTACAAGTTGAGCACCCCCAAATTTTTCAACAGCTCTTCCATCGGCCGAAAGATCAAAGAAAGCATCGTGCTTCTCTGCCGTTGCCCCCGTTAAAGGCTGAAACCAATGGGTGTAATGCGTTGCACCCATAGTGATAGCCCAGGCTTTCATAGCTTCCGCAACCTGATCGGCTATTTTTCTATCAATTTTCGAGCCTGAGAAAATAGCCCCTTTCACACTTAAATAAGCATCCTTCGTAAGATACTGAAGCATTCTTTCTTCATTGAAAACATGGTTACCAAACAATTCTGATCGCCTCCCAGTTTCTGTAATAGATAGCGGTTTATGTTGGAAACTTTCCCTAATTGCATTGAATCTTAATCTGGACATAGGCTATATTTTATTATTTGATTAAAGCAAAATTAAACTATTCATAGAAAAACCCTTTAATTATGCAAATATTGCAAAATACCCTTAAAAAAATAGGGGTGTTGATAAATATGTCGATTTTTTTGATAAATACCCCCTATTTTTTCATTGATGTATTTAAAATAATTTATTTTTGGAGATCGCAAAATTGAAAAATTAACACCGAAGATTATGAGCAAGAGTAAATTAGAATACATTTGGCTGGATGGGCACGAACCAACGCAAGAATTAAGAAGTAAAACCAAGATTGAAGAAGACTTCAGTGGTAAATTGGAAGACTGCCCTCTATGGTCTTTTGATGGAAGTTCCACAGAGCAGGCAGAAGGCGGTTCTTCAGATTGTCTGTTGAAACCGGTAGCTATTTATCCTGATCCGGAAAGAACTAATGGATTTTTAATAATGGCAGAAGTGTTAAATGCGGATGGCACAGCGCATTCTTCTAATCATCGTGCTCAAATTGATGATGATGATAATGACTTCTGGTTCGGATTTGAACAAGAATACTTTTTAATGGATACTGAAACGGATTTACCTCTTGGGTTTCCACGTGGTGGGTTTCCAGGACCTCAAGGTAAATATTACTGCTCCGTAGGTGGAAGGTATACCTGGGGGAGAGATTTTGTAGAAGAGCATATGGACCTGTGTATCGCAACTGGAATTAATTTTGAAGGTATAAACCAGGAAGTTGCACCCGGACAATGGGAATTTCAGTGTTTTGCCAAAGGTGCCAAAAAAGCAGGCGATGAGATCTGGATAGCGCGTTATCTATTGAATCGTCTTTCTGAAAAATATGGTTATTATATTGAATTGCATCCTAAACCTGTTAAAGGGGATTGGAATGGTAGTGGTATGCACGCAAACTTTTCCAATACTACTTTAAGAACATGTGGTTCTAAAGAAATATATGAAAGAATTTGTGAGGCTTTCAGGCCCGTGACTACTGATCATATAGACGTTTATGGTGCTTTTAATGACGAAAGACTTACTGGTTTGCACGAAACAGCATCTATCAAGGATTTTAGTTATGGGATATCAGACAGAGGTGCTTCAATCAGGATTCCGATCATAACCGTTGAAAAAGGCTGGAAAGGATGGCTGGAAGACAGAAGACCTGCTTCTAACGGAGATCCGTATAAAATAGCAGGCCGAATTATTAAAACGGTAAAATCTGCAAATATAGAAGCTGTAGCTAACTAATTTTCAGAATTATTTTTATAAAGCCGCCTTTGAGGAATTAAAGGCGGTTTTTTAATTATCTATAGTCTTTAAAGGTGTATTCATCCATAATTCGGAGAAATCGGCTGGTTTAACAATAGGCTGGTTTTTAAAAATAGGCCTGTCCTTTTTCATATACAGACTGTCTACAGGACCTCTGACATTTGGTTTTACTTGCTGAACGAAAAATTCCCTAAACTGATTAAAATAAATGTAAGTTGGTACATTTATTTTGTTACCCTCTGCATCAACAATATTCCTGGCATCAAAGGAAAATAATTTAGCATCTATCATATTATCTTCATTCCGTGAAGTATTCAATTCTTTGAAGAAAGACAACCTTTCATCAACATTACTAAAATTAGGGTATATGTATGCTTGATTTTTTTTTATAATAATCTCCTTTAATTTCAACTTTTTACCCTTATAAATTAAAGAATAATTGTTCTTTATGAGGGCTGATTGCTTTTCAGGTTCCTTGTTAAACTCCACTACAAAACATAGTCTTTTTAAATCCATCAACATTTCGTCCACTTTAAATTTAGGAGGTTCCATTAACCTGAAAGAATTATTAAAAGAAATGTAGTTTAAAAACATTTTATAATCAACTCTTTGATACTCGGTGATGACTTCAAAAATCAGCCGGCCTGTAGTCACATTTTTGTTTCCATTTATAGAAGGTGTCATTTTTAGTTTATCATAAAGAGCGTACTCCATTTTATGAATGGCGAAATCTCTTTGGGAAATGTATAATGTACCATAGGCCAAATAGCGCATGTCCTCTTTTCTAAATCTAA
>CAJQNH010000113.1 GCA_905479615.1 uncultured Eudoraea sp. | reverse complement strand
CGGAAGGTCGCTCGGGTTATTAACAATCATTGGAACATCCGGATTTTTTGTGGTAAAGGCATGATAACTAACGTTTGGTACCGTAGTGATGACCGTCATATCAAATTCCCTTTCTAACCGCTCCTGTATAATCTCCATATGCAGCATTCCAAGAAAACCACATCGAAAACCAAAACCGAGAGCCGCACTGCTTTCCGGAACAAACACTAAAGAAGCATCATTGAGCTGCAATTTTTCCATAGAGGAGCGCAGTTCTTCGTAATCCTCTGTATCTACAGGGTAAATACCGGCAAACACCATTGGTTTTACATCTTCAAAACCAGCAATAGCGTTTCTGGTAGGATTGATTGCATCAGTAATGGTATCCCCGACTTTTACTTCCCTGGCATCCTTTATTCCGGTAATCAGGTAGCCTACATCTCCGGCTTTAATACTGGGCTTAGGTTCCTGGGTAAGTTTCAGAGTGCCTACTTCGTCTGCAAAATAAGTTTTATCGGTAGCAACAAACTTAATTTTCTGACCTTTTTTGATAACACCATTAATAACCTTGAAATAGGTTTCCACCCCCCTGAATGAATTATATACAGAATCAAAAACAAGGGCCTGTAAGGGTTCATCAGTATTCCCTTTTGGAGGAGGAATACGATCAATAATAGCAGTCAGGATTTCTTTAATACCAATGCCCGTTTTGGCACTGGCCGGGATTACCTCTTCATGTTTACACCCTAATAATTCTACAATATCATCTGTTACTTCTTCCGGACTGGCACTAGGCAGATCCACCTTATTTAAAACCGGAATAATTTCGAGATCATTTTCCAGAGCCAGATAAAGGTTTGAAATGGTTTGCGCCTGAATACTCTGGGCTGCATCAACCACCAAAAGGGCTCCTTCACAAGCTGCTATTGAGCGAGACACTTCATAGGAGAAATCTACATGGCCTGGGGTGTCTATTAAATTAAGAATATAATCCTCGCCTTCATATTCGTATTCCATCTGAATAGCATGACTCTTAATGGTAATTCCACGCTCACGCTCCAGATCCATATTATCCAGGAGCTGTTCTTTTTTTTCCCTTTCCGTCACAGAACCTGTAAAATCTAACAGCCTGTCTGCCAAAGTACTCTTACCATGGTCTATATGGGCGATAATACAGAAATTACGAATGTGTTTCATTTTCTTACTCCGGCTATTTCAAATTGGCTGCAAAGATACATTTTTCTACTTCTTAATCCTGCCACTCTGCAATAAACAAATTGGTATCGCGGGTTCCGCCATTATTGCGGTTACTTGAAAAAGCCAGGAATTTGCCATTATTGGAAAATACCGGGAAGGCATCAAAAGTTTTTCCATGTGTAATCCGTTCCAGATTCTTCCCATCGATATCAATAAGATAGAGATTAAAAGGGAAGCCCTTTTCGGCCTCAAAATTACTTGAAAACAGAATCTTTTCCCCTGAAGGATGAAAGAAAGGACTCCAGTTGGCATTACCAAGAAAAGTCAATTGCTTTAAATCACTACCGTCGGCATTGCATATAAAAAGCTCCATTTCTGTTGGCTGTACCAATCCCTGGGCAAGCAACTCTTTATATTCGGCAATTGCTTGATCCGTGTTTGGTCTTGAAGCCCGGAAAATGATTTTTGTGCCGTCCGGAGAGAAAAAGGCACCTCCATCATAACCCAACGCATCTGTTATTTGTAAAACTTCTGTACCATCTAAATTCATGGTATATAATTCAAGATCCCCACTTCTGCCAGAGGTAAACACTATCTTATCGCCCTGGGGAGAAACAGTAGCTTCCGCATCATAGCCGGGTTCGTTGGTAAGTTGAGCAACAATATTGCCTTTTAGATCGGCCACAAATATGTCGAAGGAATCATATACCGGCCAAACGTATTTCCCGTTTTTACGCAAGGGAACTTCGGGGCATTCTTTGTTGACCAAATGTGTGGAAGCATATACAAACTGCTCGTTATCCGGAAGAAAATAGGCACAGGTAGTACGCCCCATTCCTGTACTTATCATGGGAGCTTGGCTATCCTTGAAAGTATCCTCAAAATTCATAAGAAACATCTGGTCGCACTGCATTCCCCATGCAGAATTATTTGATTGAAAAACTAATTTGCTATCGTCAAAACTCCAATACGCTTCAGCGTTGTCCCCGCCAAAAGTGACCTGACGTATAGACTTAAAATGCTTTTCTTCTTCATAAATCAGGGTGTCGGACCCAGCCATTACAGAGCCCGGTTTGTCTTTATCCGGAGGTGTTTTTTTGGAGTCGGGTTTACAACTAAAAAAAGCCAATAAAATGAAGAAGGCTGCCAAAGTTTTCATAGGATGCTTAATTTTGAACAAAATTAGATGTAAAACTGATGAAAAAAATAATTCTCGGCGTATTTTTTATGCTGGCCCTCGGGTGTAAAACCGAACCCCCCATATTAGCCTCTATGGAAGAAGTGGTTAAGGTCCTTGCAAGTGATGAATTTAAAGGCAGGGAAACCGGGACAGAAGCGGAACTCATGGCTGCAGAATATATAATGGGACAGATGGTTGAAATGGGACTGGAACCCAAAGGAAATGCAGGGACATATTACCAAACCTTTACTTTTAAACCAAAGACTGACCCGCATCAGCAGATAGGTTTTCGGGAGGCCGGCGACAGCACAATAACCGGGACCAATGTTATTGGTTTTATAGACAATAAATCTTCAAATACCGTGGTGATCGGGGCCCATTATGACCATTTGGGGTTTGGGGGTGAAGGCTCATTACACAGAGGCGAACCAGCGGTTCATAATGGCGCAGATGACAACGCCAGCGGCGTGGTGGTGCTCCTGGATCTGGCAAATAAGATCAAGGGTACAAAACGCAATACCAACTATCTGTTTATCACTTTTTCCGGTGAGGAAATGGGACTATTAGGCTCCAATTTTTTTACAAAAAACCCTACTCTTGACCTTGGAGAGGTTTCTTATATGCTTAACCTGGATATGGTGGGCAGGCTGAGGGAAGACAAAACACTTTCAGTTAGTGGTACCGGAACTTCTCCAATCTGGCCCCAGGTATTAAATGCTTCTAATCCCGGGTTTAAACTGGTGTTAAAAGAATCGGGGGTAGGCCCTTCTGACCATACTTCATTCTATTTGCAGGATATCCCGGTCTTACATTTTTTTACAGGACAGCATGAAGATTATCATAAGCCCTCAGATGATGCAGAGAAATTGAATTATGAGGGGATGCGACTGATTAGCTCGTATTTGTTCAGCCTTGTTCAGGAATTGGACGATGATAAAAAACTGGCTTTTAGAAAAACCAAAAATGAAAGCGATGAGGTCCCAAGGTTTAAAGTAACCCTGGGGGTAATCCCCGATTATCTCTTTGAAGGTAAAGGCATGCGTATTGATGGTATAAGTGAAGATAAACCCGCACAAAAAGCAGGGTTACAGAAAGGAGATGTCGTTGTTCAACTTGGAGATAGTACCGTTGTAGATATGATGAGTTATATGCGCGCCCTGTCCGCTTTTGACCCCGGAGATACAACCACGGTGCAGGTACTGCGCAATGACCAAACCCTTAAGGCCCCAATTACATTCTAAACCGGAGGCATAGTGTTTGGTTAAGCTTGTTTATTAGGCTGTAAATAGTTCATATCTAAGAAAAAGCGTAAAGAATTCTACAGAAGAATGCAGAGAAGGCCAATAGGATACTTAGCAACAATCACCGTCTTTTTTCGTGTATAAAGTAAATTATTTTATAGCTTTACAGACTAACCTACCGATATTGTGAGATTCCCCATACTATTCTTGTTAGGAATATTACCCTTAGCCATGGCCAGCCAGACCTTTGAGGTAACCGGATCTGTAAAAGATTCAGACGGGAAACCACTTCCATTTGCAAACGTGATACTTCTGAAAGCATTGGATAATACGCAGGTAAAAGGAATTTCGGCAGATGAAACGGGACGTTTTACCCTGAAAGATATCCCGGAAGACCTATACTATTTGCAGGCAAAATACTTTGGGCATAAGTCTACCCTGGTGGCATTGGAAATAAAAAGGAACATACAAATTGGCGCACTTATTTTAGAGCCTGATAGCGAATGGCTGAATGAGGTGGTCGTTACGGGGCAGAAACCTACTATAGAGCGTAAGGCAGACCGGATTATTTTTAATGTTGAAAACACAGCACTTGGCGAAGGAAGTTCCTGGGATATTCTCCGCAATGCCCCGGGGGTTATAATCGTGCAGAACAGTTTGGAAATACGGGGACAACAAGCAACCGTTTATCTCAATGATCGTAAAGTACAATTATCCCAAACCGAAATTCAGGATTTTTTAAAAGGGCTTTCCGGAGATATGATTTCGGCTGTAGAGGTGATTCCAAACCCTCCGGCCAGTTATGAAGCTGCAGATGGGGCCATTATTAATATCCGCACTAAAGAGAATGTAGTACCGGGGTATAAGGGAAATGTCAGAGGGCAATATACGCAGGCGGTCTATGCCAAATACAGCCTGGGAACCAGTCATTATTACAAAAACGACAAGCTTGGTATTTTTGCAAATTATGTAATTAATCCAAGAAAGGATTTTAAAGAAGCAGACAGCCATATTAATTTTATTAATGATCAGGGTGATGTGTTTGCCGACTGGAATACAGTATTAGACCAAACAACCCGTTCTCAGGACCAGCAGGTGAATTTGATCCTGGATTATAAGCCGGGAGAGCGAGATCTGTTAAATTTTTCGTCCAACCTTAGCTTTTCCCCGGATAAGAAATTTGTAAATAAGCTGGATACAGAAATGCGGGACGGCTCAGGAGTGCTAGATTCCACACTGCAAACTAACAGCACTATTGAAGACGACCTTGTGAACCTTTCCTTTGATCTCAATTATGAACGCAGCCTGGAGAAAGAGGGAGCCACATTAAAGGCGAATGCGCACTATACCTATTATGAATTATCGCGGCTGCAAGAGGGGTCCAGTGATTATTTTGATCCTTCCGGGGCCTTTATTCGGAATTTTACTTTTGCTACCGATGCCCTTCAGGACATCAATATTTTTACGGGCCAGGCAGATTTCTATACCCCTGTAAAATCCGGCAATTTTGAAGCCGGACTAAAAGCCTCATGGATTAATTCTAAAAGCGGCATTGATTATTTTGATGTAAACAACACCCAACCTCCCTTTGACATTGCCCTGTCTGATAATTTTAAATATCAGGAAAAGGTGTTTGCCGGCTATGCAAGCTTTACCCGGGAATGGGAGAAATGGTTTCTTAAACTTGGCCTGAGGGCGGAACAAACCAATGTAGAATCTAATTCGGAAACTTTGCAACAGATCAATACACAAAACTATTTTGAGCTTTTCCCCTCCATTTTCCTTACCCGGAAACTTGAGGGAAATAATAGCCTTACGTTTGATTATAGCAGGAAACTTACCCGTCCTAAATACTCTGACCTGAACCCATTCCGGTATTTTCTTAACGAAAATAATTACTTTGAAGGGAACCCGAACTTAGTCCCTAATTTCAGCCATAATTTAAATTTAAATTTATCCATTAAGGAGACCTATTTCATAGACCTTTATTATAGAGACAACGGACGCTATATAAGTAGATTAAGTTTCCAGGACAATGAAAATCAGACCTTGAGACAGATCAAACAGAATGTGCAGAAGAGCACCTCATATGGCCTGGATTTTACTATTTCTACCGCTATCACCCCATTTTGGGTCCTTTATTTTTATAATTCCCTTTTTTATGAAGACGAGACCTTTTTGGCTGAGGAAAGTACTATTGAAACCTATACAAACCGGGTGACCGGGTATTACGGGTATCTTAACAACTCTTTTACGCTCACTAAAGACAGGAGTTTTACCGGTGAAGTTTCTTTGACCTATTTAAGCGGATTCCTCTTTGGTTCCTATAAGGTGTCTGAAAGCATTATACTGAATGTTGGATTACGTAAATCTTTATGGAACAACAGGGCCGTGATTTCCCTTTTGGCAGAAGACCTTTTTAACAGGGCAAATGCAATCTTTGTTACACGCTACGCCAATCAGGACAATTCTTTTTTAGAGAACACCGAAACACAGTTTATACGTTTGGGCTTTACCTATAACCTGGGGAATTACCGCCTTAGTAAAACGGATCGCAACATAAAGAAAAGCGAGCTCCAACGACTTGAAAACGAATAAATTCTCTTTAATACCATCTTTATTTCTAATTTTGTCGCGCTAAATGATACCAGATGCCGAAAATTGGTGACATAGTTCTGCCGGAATTTCCCTTATTACTCGCGCCCATGGAGGATGTGAGTGACCCTCCTTTTCGTGCTTTGTGCAAGGAGCAGGGGGCAGATTTGGTATATACGGAGTTTATATCTTCGGAAGGCCTTATCCGCGATGCGGCTAAAAGTGTAATGAAGCTAGACATCTATGAGAAAGAGCGGCCTGTAGGGATTCAGATTTTTGGCGCCAACCTGGATTCTATGTTGCGTTCGGTAGAGATTGTGGAAAAATCTAAACCCGATATCATTGATATAAATTTTGGCTGTCCG
>CAJQNH010000112.1 GCA_905479615.1 uncultured Eudoraea sp. | reverse complement strand
AGTGGTAAGCTTATTTATGGCACTCTCGAAAATAAAAAAGTAGTGGTTATGCAAGGTCGTTTTCATGTTTACGAGGGCTATGAGTTTGATGATGTTACTTATCCTATTCGGGTTATGCACAAGTTGGGTATAAAAAAACTATTCATTTCCAATGCAGCCGGAGCTATTAACCTCGACTATAAGAAAGGGGATATCATGCTTATCGAAGATCATATTAATCTGCAGGGTGGGTCTCCTTTGGCATTTAAAAATGTTGCCAACTTTGGGGTGCGTTTTGTGGATATGAGCCAACCTTATGATATTGAAATGTGTCAACGAATTAAAGCAATTGCACAAAAGGAAAATATTACATTACATACCGGCGTATATGCTTCGGTGGTTGGACCTCAATTAGAGACAAGAGCCGAATATCGAATGCTAAAAACTATTGGGGCAGATGCCGTTGGTATGAGTACAGTGCCCGAAGTTATAGTAGCCAATCATTTGAAACTTCCCGTAGTAGCTGTTTCTGTACTCACAGATGAATGTGACCCGGACAATCTCGAACCTGTGCATATTGATGAAATTATTAAAGTGGCTGGTGAAACCGAACCTAAAATGGTAAAATTGTTTATGGAATTAATAAAGGAATTATAATATGAACTTTAGATATGAGTTCTTAAGGCATACCAGATTTGGTGTAAGGTTTAAACTAATAAATCAACTAAAGTTTTAAAATACACAATGCTCCAAATAAGTTACCTGATTTTATTCTTTCTATACCAGCCGATTCTACTCTCGTCAGACACATTAGTTTTAGTTCCAATTACCAATGAACAGATATGCGGAGAAGCAGACCACAAAAGCTGGGATAGATTACTCCATAGCTTCGTTGATGATAATGGCAACGTAGACTATTTAGGTTTTAAAAAGGAATCAGAAGCTTTAAACCAATATTTAGAGCAATTAGGAAAAAATACCGTAAATGAAAACTGGTCCAGAGAAAAAAAACTGGCATACTATATAAATCTTTACAATGCCGCCACAGTTAAACTAATTTTGGATAATTATCCTTTGGCCAGCATAAGAGATATAAATAAACCCTGGGATAAAGCGTGGATCAAATATGGCGGAGAATTCATTTCATTAGGAGAAATAGAGCATCAGATCCTAAGAAAGATGAATGAACCCCGTATTCATTTTGCGATCAACTGTGCCTCATATTCATGTCCAAAATTACTAAACGAAGCCTATACCGAAGGAAAGTTGGATAAACAATTAGATAAGGCTACGAAAGACTTTGTAAACGACCCCTGCCGAAATAAAATATCTGAAAATAAAGTAGCATTGTCCAAGATCTTCAAATGGTATAAAAAAGATTTTGAAAATAACGGGTCCTTAAAAGTTTATTTGAACCAATATTTAAAATCATCCATTAATCCTGATGCGAAAATTGAATATCTTAAATACAATTGGAGTTTAAATGAAATTAAGTAATATGCCCTCTATAAGTATTATTATTCCTGTTCTGAATGAAGAGCGCTATATAGTTAAGCTAATAGATTATATTCAAAAAAATGGGAGTTCTTCCAATATAAAAGAGATCCTTGTGGTAGATGGTGGCAGTACTGATGGAACGATAGAGGCCGCTTCAAAGTTTGACACTGTTGTACTCAGTTCTGAAAAAGGTCGTGCAATACAGATGAATTATGCCGCTAAACATGCCGCAGGTGATATTCTGTACTTTCTGCACGTAGACACTTTTCCTCCAAAAAAGTTTGACAAGATAATCGCAGATGCTATTCAAAAAGGTGATGAAGCCGGTTGTTTTAGGATGAAATTTGATAGCAATAGCCGTTTTTTGAGTTTCTTTTCCTGGTTTAGCAGAATAAATCATAAGATATGCAGAGGTGGAGATCAATCCCTTTTTATCACCAAAACACTATTCCATACTTCAGGCGGCTATGATGAAAGTTACAAAATATATGAGGATAACGAATTCACAAGCCGTCTCTATGAGCTTACTAATTTTAAGATCCTTCCAGATAAAGTGCAAACCTCAGCGCGTAAATATGAGCAAATAGGGAAGCTAAAACTTCAATTCTACTTTGGAATAATTCATCTTAAGAATTATTTCGGGGCAGATCCCGAACAGTTGTACCGCTACTATAAAAGAAAAATTTCTACCTAATTAATTCCGCGGATTTGCAGGTAACTATTTGGACTCGTAATCCAGGATAACCCCTTCTGAAATCCATTTTGCCAAAGCCTGTCTATTATCGTAATCCAATATACGGCGTTGGTCTTTTTTATTGCGAATATTACCAATTTCTATAAACGTCATTGCGGGCAAAGTTTTCTTGACCAGGTAAAGATTACTCCGGTCTTCAAAAGTTCCCGAATAGCTTCGGTTGGGTTGGTACTTCTTGTATTTCTTTTTAAATGTATTGTGAATACTTTCAGCAAGTTTTTTACCATACCTGCTTTTCTCGTGGTAATAGAAAAAAACATCAATATTTTGACCTTTACTACGACTATCTACATGAGTAACCACAAGGCGTTGATGTTTACCTTTATGTTTCAGATATAATTTATTTACGGCATCTACACGTTGCTCAAGCCTGTCTTTTTGGTCTAAAGGAATGATCTGTTCAGGTAATACTAACTCATCCTTATCCATTTCCAGAATTTGTTCATCGCGAATACCGTCATCAGGATCACGCACAATAATATAAACCTGTGCCCCATGGGAAAGTAGTTCTCTTGCCAATCTCAGGGTTACGTCGTAGGCATATTCGTCTTCTGAAATAGATTTTCCGGCATATTGGGTCATAGCTCCGGGATCAGGGCCCCCATGTCCTGATATCAAATAATATACTGTGCCTTTTAAACGCTCACTTTTACCAGTTACCTCGGCATATTTCTCGCCAAAAATATCATAGGATACACCCTTTACAGAATTCTCTATTCCTGCAACTTTGGTATCTTCTTTAACGATTTCCAGACTATCTCCTGTTGTTTTAGGAATTACATAGGCCATTCCTTCATACAAATGCAAACTATCCCTTAGTCTTGGTAGATTAAGAGCAATAAAATCATCATAAGTGATATAAGGGTCAACTCCTTGCTTGCGAAGCAATGAATAAATCCCATCCCCTTTTTCAGCGACAACTGATTTCAGGGAATCCTGCGCCACCAAAGTTAATAGTGGAAACCATAGGAGTATTAAAAGTGGTTTTATAAAATTCTGAGGCACAATAATCAATTTTTACAAAGATTATCAAAAATGTTGCCAAAATGCAAGTACATTGGAATACAAAAAAAATATGGGGATCAATTAGATTGATAAAACAACTTAATGATTTCTTCCGCAGGTTTATTTTGAGGCGTAAATCTGTTATCCATTCCCCCTCCGGCTTTTTCGTGATTAAGAAACCACTTCCACACAAACCCCCCTGCAAACCAATCTTCCTGCCAAAATTCTTCAAAAATAGCTTTCTTGGCGTTTACCTGAGCCTCCAGGTTCACACCTTCCTCTTTTCTATCAACAAGCCATGGCTTTTTTGCAGTATAATCCATACTTCTATATCCAAATTCTGTAAAAAGCACTGGACGGGAGGTTTTTTTTGAAAGAGCAGCAATATTATCTTTCCAGGGTTTCCAACCGGCCTTTAACTGCTCCACCGTTGGGGTTTTTGCATCAGACAAAGGAAAATACGCATCTATGCCTATATAGTCAAGAGATTCCCAAAAAGGGGTTCGTTTGTATTCATCCCAGTTTGAAGCATAGGTTAATTTACCTTTATAAACCTCTCGGATTTTTACAATTAAATCTTCCCAATATTTTGGTCTGTTCATCACAAATTGCTCCAGTTCTGTGCCAATACAAAGAATTTCAGCCTTAGTTTCCTGGGCTAATTTTGCATAAGTAAGCATAAATTTTTCATAGGATGCCTCCAGAATCTTCCAGTCTTCTTCTGTCTCCATCTTTAAGCCGCCGGTAAATTCCCCACGCCATATCCAGATTTGGGGCTTTACCATCACCTTAACTTTGTTTGCCCGTAACAGGTCAATGTACTGCTTCGCACCACCCTGGGTTTCCCCATACCATTGACGGTCCGTATCAAAAATTATTTCCGGGCTTGTAATATCTCTTATAAAACCAAATGGCATTACAGCCGCATGATCCGCATGAATATTCAGGAAAGCATCTACATGCTCCTGGACGGCTTTATCCCTGGAAGCAACAAAACTTATTCCATTAATCTTATTAACCGCTTGACTGGTACAAGACAATTGAAGTAAGAGCAATAGCAAAAACCCGAATCTCTTCATAATTGATTTAAAAGGACATTTACAAAAATAAGGTAATAAATCTTGGTGTAAAATTGAAGTGGGTGTTAAGTTATTATCTTTATATTCGACATAATCCCTATCAACCCATAAAGAAAATGGAAAATATTGTAATTATTGGGAATGGAGTTGCAGGTGTAACGGCCGCAAGACATATCCGTAAAAACTCAAATAAGAGAATTATAATAATTTCTGCTGAAACCGATCATTTCTTTTCCAGAACAGCATTGATGTATGTTTATATGGGTCATATGAAGTTTGAACATATAAAGCCGTATGAAGATTGGTTTTGGGAGAAAAACAAGATTGAACTCCTGCAGGGCTATGTCAGTAATGTAGATCACGAAAAAAAAGAACTACAGATTGAGGACACCCGAATATTAAAATTCGATAAATTAATCCTGGCTACCGGGTCAAAACCAAATAAATTTGGCTGGCCGGGACAAGATCTGCACGGTGTACAAGGTTTGTACTCGAAACAAGATCTCGATCTATTAGAAATCAATGCGCCCAATAAAGAAGTTTGCAAACGTGCTGTTATTGTTGGAGGTGGATTAATTGGAATTGAATTGGCTGAAATGCTTAGAAGCAGAGATATTCCTGTTACTTTTCTGGTCCGCGAAAAGAGTTTTTGGGATGGTGTACTTCCCGATGGCGAATCAGAAATGATTAATCAACACATTCTGGATCATCATATAGACCTCCGTCTGGAGACGAATTTGAATGAAATTCTGGCCGATGATAGCGGCAGGGTGAAGGCCATTACGACAGATAAGGGTGAAACCATTGAATGTCAAATGGTAGGTTTAACCCCTGGTGTTTCGCCTAATGTCTCATTTTTAAACGACTCCGGAATTGAGTTGGGTAGGGGAATTAAGGTAAATCGATTTCTTGAAACTAACATCAAAGATATTTATGCCATTGGAGACTGTGCAGAACAACATGAACCCATTGGTAATCGCAGGCCTATTGAAGCTGTTTGGTACACAGGACGTATGATGGGAGAGACAGTTGCCCAGACTATTTGTGGTAACAGGACCGAATACAAACCGGGGCACTGGTTTAATTCCGCTAAATTTCTGGACATAGAATACCAAACTTATGGATGGGTTTTCAGTACTAGCGGCAGAAAAAAATATGAGGAACATTTTCATTGGCGACACACCACTGAAAAAATATGTCTGACACTTTCCTTTCATAAAGAAACCAAGAAATTTCTGGGAATAAATATTTTTGGAATTCGCCTGCGTCATGAGATCTTTGATAAATGGCTGAATGAAGAACGAGATGTTATGCATGTGATTAAATATCTTAAGGATGCCAATTTTGATCCTGAATTCTATTCAGAGTATGAAAATGAAATTGCCGCTAAATTTAATTTAGAATATGGTACTGATATTAAGTCAGAAAAGAAAAACTGGAAACGAATTTTTGCGATCTGATGACTCTTTTAACTCTGGAATATGATCTTTAAAACCCTAATAAAACTAAAATAAAGAATGAGCACTTTGGATAAAAGCATGGCACTATCAGGACAACCACCTGCGGCTTTGAGTCGATTTCAAAAATTAGCCGTAATATTGGGAATATCAGGTCTTTTTATAGTTCTACTTGCTGGTTTTAATGTAAACTTTCCAAATAAAGGAATATGGCTGATCATTTCCCTCACGGCTATTTTTACCGGAGTATTTTGGTTTACAAAAGAGGCATATGCTCAAAAGTTGAAGGGTATAAAAAATGACGGGGTTTGGTTTAAATCAATATCTTCTAAAGGACTATGGGCCTGGATAACCGGAATAACACTTACAGGATTCTATATCGTCCTTTACTTTTTTCCGGAATTCCTGGGACTGGTAAAGAATGGCTCAAATACAGGTATAATTGCATTATTTGACCCGCTAAGCCGATTATTAAGCGGCAACCCGGCCAGTCAGTGGTTTGTCTACGGATCACTATATACAGTTGCTATTCTGGCTTTCGGTATTAAATTTATTTGGAAATACAGGCATAACAGATACGAAAAGATTCGTACCATAAGCGTTATGTTCTTTCAAACAGCTTTTGCATTTATCATTCCGGAAATAATGGCCAGACTAAATGGCAAACTCCCTTATTATGACCTGAAGAATGTCTGGCCCTTAAACTATTATAATTTTGAAAGATACCGGATAAATGCATTTATAGATTCGGGAGATATTGGTATGGCTATGCTAATTTTTGGCATATTGTCTGTTTTTGTGATCTCCCCTATTCTTACTTATAAATATGGCAAACGTTGGTACTGTTCATGGGTTTGTGGTTGCGGAGGATTGGCCGAAACAGCGGGAGATTCATTTAGACAGCTAAGCGACAAAAGATTATCGGCCTGGAAAGTAGAGCGCTGGGTAGTTCATAGTGTTGTTGTATTTGTTACTCTAATGACTACAGCCGTAATTTATTCCTATCTGGGCAACGATACAAGCAAGTACTGGTTAACCAAAGATACTTTCCTTATTAGTGTGGCCTTGTTATTGACCTCGATTTTCGTTCTTGTTATGGTATTCAAAAGAGAGCAATTTCAAAAAGATGCTCTTTATGGTGCAATTGGATATTTCACAATAATTATGGCCCTAATTGGTTTTCACTATCTCAGTGGAGATGGCAACGTATTCCTATTTAAATCTGAAACTTTAAGGAAATCCTACGGTTTTCTTATAGGCAGTATATTTTCGGGAGTAATTGGCACAGGTTTCTATCCCATTTTCGGCAACAGGGTCTGGTGTCGTTTTGGTTGCCCAATGGCGGCAATTTTAGGTTTTCAACAACGTTTGTTTTCAAGATTCAGAATAACAACTAACGGTGGTCAATGTATTTCATGCGGGAATTGTTCTACTTATTGTGAAATGGGCATTGATGTACGTGCCTATGCTCAGAAAGGTGAAAACATCGTGCGTTCAAGTTGTGTTGGTTGTGGTATCTGTTCTGCAGTCTGCCCGAGAGGTGTTTTAAAACTTGAAAATGGGCCCTTGAAAGGTCGTATTGATGGTAATGAGGTCTTATTAGGCAATGATGTAGATTTAATGACCCTGGTAAACCAAAAATAAATATTACTTAAGACAAGTTTACTTTATTACCGTTTTTAAATCTTTTTTTTCCGTCTTTCATATTGACCGTGCCTTTTACGCTCTCCCAAATAAAATCCACTTAAAAAGAATTATTTCAGATACCCATGATGCCATAAATAGTGATATTTTTGCGCCGCACAGACAAAAGAACATTTAGAATTAGTAAGAAATGTGCCTACTAAATAATAAACTTGAGATTAACGAATCATTTTGCATAATATGACAGATATCCAGGTCATAATCCCGGCTTATAATGAAGCAAATTCTATTGCAAAGGTCATTCAGGAAATCCCGGCTATAGTTTCTGAAATAATTGTTGTAAACAATAACTCATCAGATGATACTGCAATAAACGCAACAAGAGCAGGAGCTACGGTGTTAAATGAAACTAGAAAAGGCTATGGATATGCCTGTCTCTGCGGTATGGAATATATAGCCAAGAAGTCCAGGAAGCCCAATATTATCGTATTTATCGATGGAGACTATTCAGATTACCCGGAAGAGCTAAGTAAAATTGTAAAACCTATTCTGGATGATAATGTAGATTTGGTGATCGGAGCAAGAATAAAAGCGTTAAGAGAGGATGGCTCTATGACTCCGCAGCAAATTTTTGGCAATAAATTGGCCACATTTTTAATGAAGTTGTTTTTTAGGTCAACATTTACAGATTTAGGACCTTTCAGGGCAATTAAATACGAAAAGCTTTTGGAGATGGAAATGGAGGACAAAACCTACGGGTGGACCATTGAAATGCAACTTAAAGCACTTAAAAACAAAATGTCATATGTCGAAATACCAGTGCATTACAAGAAAAGAATTGGTGTTTCTAAAGTGTCTGGGACGATAAAAGGTAGTATCTTTGCAGGCGTTAAAATATTGGCTTGGATTTTTAAATACAGTTTAAAATAATATGGGACTAACTATTGCTTACATTATTATCGGGATTTACAGCACAGCCTTATTACTGATCTTTTTTTACAGCCTGGCACAATTAAACCTATTGGTTAATTATTTAGGGAATAAGAAGATAAATGAGGTTGCCCCTAAATATAATTTGCTGGACGCAAAGGAGATTCCCTTTGTAACTATTCAGTTGCCCATTTATAACGAAGAATACGTTGTGGAACGCTTGCTGGAAAATATTTCCAAAATGGAATACCCCAAAAGCAAACTTGAAATCCAGGTTTTAGACGACTCCACAGATAAGTTATCAGTTGAAGAAACGGCGGGAAGAATTAAAGCTCTGCAGGAAACCGGATTAGATATACAGCACATTCGAAGAGAAAATAGGTCGGGTTATAAGGCCGGGGCCCTAAAAGAAGGTCTGAAAATAGCAAAAGGTGATTTTATAGCCATATTTGATGCCGATTTTCTTCCGGATTACGATTGGTTGAAGAAAACAGTTATTTATTTTAAAGATGAGGAAATAGGTGTTGTTCAAACCAGATGGGGGCATATCAATCGGGATTATTCTACACTTACAAAAATTCAGGCTTTTGCACTTGATGCACATTTTACGCTTGAGCAAGTTGGAAGAAATGCGAAGGGTCACTTTATTAATTTTAACGGTACCGCAGGTATCTGGAGAAAAGAGTGTATTCTGGACGCTGGAAACTGGGAAGGTGATACTTTAACTGAAGACCTGGACCTAAGTTACAGAGCTCAGTTAAAAAACTGGAAATTCAAATACCTTGAAGATGTTGAAACTCCTGCTGAACTTCCTGTAGTTATCAGCGCTGCGAGGTCTCAACAATTCAGATGGAATAAAGGTGGGGCAGAAAACTTCAAAAAGACCGTTTGGAATGTTATGGCCGCTAAGAATATTTCATTAAAAACTAAACTTCATGGGGTATTGCACCTGTTAAACAGTTCCATGTTCCTTTTTGTTTTTATTGTAGCTATATTGAGTATTCCAATGCTATATATTAAGAACATATACGGACATTTAGGCTGGATATTTGAAGTAACCAGCTTTTTCATATTAAGTACGGTCATTTTATTCATATGCTATTGGTTCACTTATAAAAGTATTCAGGGAAGTAGTTTTGATAAATTTGTGGATTATATAAAGCTTTTCTTTACCTTTTTCTCTGTAGCACTGGGCTTCTCCTTGCACAATACCGTTGCTGTGCTTGAAGGCCATATGGGAAAAAGAAGTGAATTTGTACGTACTCCAAAATTTAACATCAACAATCTTACTGACAGTTGGAAAGGCAATAAATACCTTGTTAAAAAGATATCTCCCAATATGATTCTTGAGTTCGGCCTGATGATCTATTTCCTTTTTGGAATGTACAGCGCTATTCCACTAAATGATTTTGGTTTGTTCCCATTTCATTTCATGCTATTCCTGGGATTCGGTTTTGTCGCTCTTAAATCGCTATCGGCCAAGGCGTAATTCCATATTTATTAGCTTTACATATAGCTGGAATTAAGATTCTCTAAATTTTTTTGTAGTTAAAGGTTTATGATTTTTAAGTGCTTGAAAATTCTCAAATTTTGTGTACTTTGTAGAGACCAAACTATAAAGGCCAATGGCTTCAAGGATTTCTTCCTATTGGAATCTCCATAAATTTTCTTTTCTCATGGTATTGGCAAGTCTCTTGTTCTATACCAGCTTCGCATATGAACTTGTGCGAACAGATTTCATAAAGCTTATCAGCCTTTTTTTTGCCCTCTTTTTTCTTTGTTTTAAGCTAATTCAGTTTGAAAAATGGAATTTTAATTTCCTTCTGATTTCCGGTATCCTTTTTCGTTTAATTTTTCTTTTAGTTGAACCAAACTTATCTCAGGATTTCTATAGATTTATCTGGGATGGTGAATTAGTCCTCTCCGGTATAAATCCGTATTTACAGTCCCCTGATGCTATTATGGAAAATGGCGAAATACTTATGGCTAATGCCCAGGAATTGTACAACGGAATGGGTTCTTTAAGCGCCAGACATTTTAGTAATTATCCACCTTTAAATCAACTGCTTTTTGCTATTTCTGTCTTTTTGGGCGGGAAGAGCATTATGGGATCTTTAATAGTTATGAGATCTATTATTGTATTGGCCGATATTGGAATCTATTATTTTGGGAAGAAATTACTGCGACACTTAAACAGATCACCACATCTTATTTTTTGGTATTTTTTGAATCCCCTGGTAATCATAGAACTTACGGGCAATCTGCATTTTGAAGGCGTGATGCTATTTTTCTTTATTTGGAGCTTGTATTTACTTACCCTCAACAAGTGGTTGTTTGCAGCCATAGCATTTGCATGTTCCATTTCGGTAAAACTAGTGCCTTTAATGTTCCTCCCTTTGTTTATTACCTATTTTGGATTTAGGAAAAGTATTAAATTTTACATAGTACTGGGATTAATTATTTTAATGGGTGTTTTACCATTTTACTCGCCCTTATTCCTTAATAATTACGCTGATACTGTTGGCTTATGGTTTTCTAATTTTGAATTCAATGCCGGCATCTACAATCTTATTAAACAGATAGCCATAAAATTTGATGCCAAGCCATGGGAGTTAATTAAAACCTATGGAAAATTAATTCCCTATTTAATGATAGGTTTTGTATTGGCACTTACTTTTTTAAGGGATAATAAAAAGTTCTCGGTCCTGATTAATTCTATGTTCTGGGTGCTCCTACTTTATTACTTCCTCTCCTCGACCGTGCATCCGTGGTATATAATTTTTCTCGTAGGACTGAGCGTTTTTACAGATTACCGTTTTCCTCTTGCCTGGTCAGTAGTGATCATTTTAAGCTATTCTGCCTATGAGAATCCTGAATTCAAAGAGAATCTTGGATTTCTGTTTATTGAATATTTCGTGGTATTTGGATTTATGATTTACGAAATATTTAAATTGAAAGGTCAAAAGTTACTAATTCGTAAAAATTAGATCGTAAATTATGATAGTTCAATTTAATTTGTACATTTGACTTGCAATGAAAAAATGCACAAACATAACTTTACCTCTTTGGGATTTTATTCCCGTACGCTCCTTCGTACGTCCTCGCCCGTAAGGGTGTATTTCTTTTATGGAAATAGGTGAGTCCATTTCCGCACTATCAAATCAAATATTTTTTACCCTTTAAAATAAGCTAGCAATGGAAATCATAATTGCTAACGAAGCGCACTTTAAATACGCCAAAATAATTAGTGACACCATCGCCGAATCGGCGAAGGTGAGGGGAACCGGTATCGCCCAAAGAACACCCGAATATATAATCAAACGATTAGAAAATGAGAATGCTGTCATTGCTTTGGACGATGATAAATTTGCCGGGTTTTGTTATATAGAAGTATGGGGACACCAAAAATTTGTGGCGAATTCAGGGCTTATCGTTCATCCTGATTACAGAAATCAAGGCCTTGCAAAAAAAATTAAAAAAGCAATTTTTGAACTTTCTTTGAAAAAGTTCCCGGAAGCTAAAATTTTTGGAATTACAACTGGTCTTGCAGTAATGAAAATGAATTACGAATTAGGATATAAACCCGTTACCTTTTCAGAATTAACAAATGATCCGGCCTTTTGGAAAGGATGCCAAACATGCAAAAATTTTGATGTACTCACCAGAACCGATCAAAAAATGTGTCTTTGTACAGGTATGTTATATGACCCGGTTATTGCCGCGGCCAAGAAAGAAAAGCTAAATGATAAGGCTTTTAAGAGGCTTAAAAGAATTAAAGAGCAATTATTTCTTAAAAGAAAGAACAAATGAAAAAATTAGTTTTGGCATATAGTGGTGGGCTTGATACTTCTTACTGCGCCAAATATTTGTCACAGGAAGAAGGATTTGAGGTACATGCGGTAAGTGTCAATACCGGTGGATTTTCCCCTGAAGAAATTGCGCTTATTGAAGAAAAAGCTCTTCAGTTAGGTGCTTTAAGCTATACTTCTATTGATGCATTGAAACATTTTTATGAAAAGGTGGTAAAGTACCTTATCTATGGCAATGTGTTAAGAAATAACACCTATCCTTTATCTGTAAGTGCTGAAAGAATAATTCAGGCTATCGAAATTGTGAACCATGCTAAAAAAATAGGTGCTGAGTATATTGCTCATGGAAGTACCGGGGCAGGTAATGATCAGGTAAGGTTTGATATGATTTTTCAGATTCTCGCGCCTAATATCAAAATTATTACACCAATAAGAGATAAAAGTTTGTCCAGAGAAGCCGAAATTACATACCTGCAGGAAAATGGTATTGACTATTCCTGGGAGAAAGCTAAATATTCGATAAACAAAGGATTATGGGGCACTTCAGTAGGTGGCGATGAAACGCTTACCTCTAATTTGTCCTTACCGGAGTCTGCTTACCCTTCACAATTAACTGCAACAGAACCAAAAGATATTAAACTGGGCTTTTTTAAGGGCGAATTAGTTTCCATCAACGATCAAAAGGGTACACCTGTTCAAAATATTATTGCCCTGGATGCTATAGCTTCCGAATATGCTATAGGAAGAGATATACATGTAGGTGACACCATAATAGGTATAAAAGGAAGAGTAGGATTTGAAGCTGCCGCATCACTTATCATTATTAAGGCGCATCATTTATTGGAAAAACATACTCTTAGTAAATGGCAGCAATTTCAAAAAGAGCAATTGGGGAATTTTTACGGAATGCTCTTACATGAAGGTAATTATCTGGATGAAGTAATGAGGAACATAGAAGCGTTTTTGAGCGATACACAAAGAAATGTATCAGGAGAGGTTTCAGTAAGCTTACACCCTTATCGATTTGAATTGAACGGCGTTAATTCTGAGAATGATCTAATGAATGCTTCTTTTGGTAATTACGGAGAAACCAATAAAGCCTGGACTGCAGATGACGCTAAGGGCTTCATCAAAATTCTATCCAATCCGGGAAAAATAGCGAATCAAATTATTCAGAATCATGATTAGAGCAGGTATTATTGGGGGGTCCGGTTATACCGGCGGGGAATTAATCAGGCTTTTGCAAAATCATCCTGAGGTCACCATAGATTTCGTATACAGTACCACAAAAGCGGGTAAAAAAATTAGTGGGACCCATGCAGATTTATTAGGCATTTTGGATTTGACTTTTACAGGTTCGGTAAATTCAGAAGTTGACATCCTTTTCTTATGCCTGGGCCATGGAAATTCCAAAAGCTTTTTAAACAACTATTCTTTTTCTTCCAAAACAAGAATTATTGATTTAAGTAATGATTTCAGGTTAAAACAAGATGCCTCTTTTGGTGGAAAAGAATTTTTGTATGGCCTTCCCGAATTAAACAGAACCGCAATAAGCAATACCCGATATATTGCCAATCCGGGTTGTTTTGCTACCTGTATTCAATTAGCCTTACTCCCGCTGGCCAATGCTCAAATGTTGAATTCTGATGTACATGTGAATGCGGTAACCGGAAGCACGGGTGCAGGAGTAATGCCATCGGCGACCACACATTTTAGCTGGAGAACTAGCAATGCATCCTGGTATAAAGCCTTTACTCACCAACACCTTGGTGAAATAAATGAAAGTCTCGAATCTCTGCAAGAAGCTGCTGGAGAACTCTATTTCATTCCGAACAGGGGGAACTTTTCCCGTGGTATTCTCAGCACGGCATACACAAAGTTTACAGGAAGTGAAGCGGAAGCTTATGGTTTATATCATGAATTCTATAAGAATGCAGTATTTACTATGATTTCAGAAGAACCGGTTCATCTAAAACAAGTGGTGAATACGAATAATTGTCATATTCACTTGCACAAGTATAAGGATGTTCTATTAATAACATCTGTAATTGACAATCTGCTTAAAGGGGCCTCCGGACAGGCCATTCAGAACATGAATTTAATGTTGGGTTTTGATGAAAATGAGGGTTTAAATTTAAAAGCATCAGTTTATTAAACGTAGTGACAATTAAAAAATAACTAGATAAAAAATAGGTAATTATGAAAATAGCCATTATTGGAGCTGGAAATTTAGGTTTATCGATTGCTAAAGGCATTTTACATAGTAATGGAGCTACCACAATGTATTTGACCAAAAGACATACCGATAGTATAAAGAACTATGAAAAATATGGAAATGTAACGGTCAGTTCAGACAACAGGAAAGCGGTTGAAAAATCTGATATTTTAATATTTGCTGTGCAACCTCGGGATTTTGCAATGATTTTGGAAGAAGTTAAGGATCTTCTTACGGATAAACATGTAATTATTTCAACGATAACGGGTTTCAGCATTGAAAAAATGGAAGCCATTCTCGGAAAGGAAAAACATATTATCCGGAGTATGCCCAATACGGCCATTTCCGTTGGGAAATCTATGACCTGCATCTGCTCCAATACAGCTGGTAAAAAACGTATAGATCTGGCAAAAGCCATTTTCAACAGAATGGGTTATTCTCTGGAAATACCCGAAAATCAAATGCAGGCAGCAACTGTAATATGCGCAAGTGGTATCGCCTTTTGGATGCGACTTATAAGGGCAACTACACAGGGTGCTATTCAGTTAGGTTTCGATGCCAAAGAAGCACAGGAGCTGGCGATGTACACTTGTAATGGAGCATCCGGCTTGCTTATAGAATCTGGAAATCATCCTGAAGAAGAAATAGATAAGGTAACCACCCCTATGGGTTGTACTATTCAAGGATTGAACGAAATGGAGCATCAGGGTTTAAGTTCTTCCCTTATCAGGGGAATAGTAACTTCCTTTGAAAAAATAAATGAATTCAAAACCAATAACTAGGTATTGAGATATATTATTTATACACCTTTATTAATAAGCAATTAATGGAATTATTTGATGTATACCCACTATATGAAGTAACCCCGGTTACTGCCGAGGGTATTGTTATTACTGATGATAAGGGAGATAAATATCTCGATTTCTACGGTGGCCATGCTGTTATCTCAATCGGGCATTCCCATCCATATTATATAGATCGTATTAAGAGGCAATTAGATCAAATAGGGTTTTACAGTAACTCCGTTAAAAATCCTTTACAAAACCAACTGGCTGACAAGCTGGGTCAACTATCTAATTGCATGGATTATAATTTATTTTTGTGTAATTCGGGAGCAGAGGCTAATGAAAATGCCTTAAAATTAGCATCTTTCCATACAAATAAATCCCGGGTAATTGCATTTACGAATAGTTTTCACGGCAGAACATCTGCTGCCGTTGCTGCAACGGATAATGAAAAGATAAATGCCCCTATAAACAAACAGCAAAAAGTTACTTTTTTATCATTTGAGGATATTAAAGCCTTTGAAACTGAAATTAAAAAGGAAGATGTTTGCGCTGTAATTCTGGAAGCCATACAGGGGGTTGGCGGTCTGGACGAGCCATCTGGCACGTTCTATCGGGAAATTGCCGCACTTTGTGTAAAGTATGGGGTAGTTCTAATAGCTGATGAAGTGCAATCTGGCTTTGGCCGAAGTGGTTCTTTTTTTGCCTTTCAGCATCATGAAATTAAGCCAGATATTATAACCATAGCCAAAGGCATGGGCAACGGCTTTCCTGTTGGCGGTGTATTAATTCACAAAAACATACAGGCATCTTATGGTTTGCTGGGGACCACTTTTGGCGGAAACCATCTTGCCTGCACAGCTGTTTTGGCCGTTTTAGAGGTTCTGGAAAAAGAACACCTAATTGAAAATGCCGATAAACTGGGTAAATATTTCAAACAAAAAGCCTCTGAAATACCACAGGTTAAAGAAATAAAAGGCCGGGGATTAATGTTGGGTTTAAAGTTTGATTTTGAGGTTGCCGATTTGCGAAAACGGCTAATTTACAACCAGCATCTTTTTACCGGAGGGGCAAAAGACAAACACGTTCTTAGGATTCTTCCGGCTCTGACCATTAAAGAAAAGGATCTGGATCACTTTTTTGAAGCCTTAAAAAATGAATTGCAATGAAACATTATCTTTCAATAAACGATATTGATTCAGTTAGTGAATGGGTTGAAGATGCCCTTACACTTAAGAAAGATCCATTCGCCTCTGAGAAACTTGGAAAGCAAAGAACTATTGGGTTGTTATTCTTTAATAATAGCTTAAGAACTCGTCTTAGCACACAAAAGGCCGCTCTGAATTTAGGCATGAAAGTCATGATAATGAATTTTGGTAAAGACGGATGGGCTCTTGAGTTCGAAGATGGAACCATTATGGATAAAGGAAATGCCGAACATATAAAGGAAGCTGCGCAAGTAGTCTCACAATATTGTGATATCCTCGGAATTCGTGCCTTTGCATCGTTGAAAAACCAGGAGGAAGATGCAGCCGAAGTGGTGATTAATTCATTTAAAAAATATGCAAGTATCCCCGTTCTGAATATGGAGAGTTCCCTGAGCCATCCCCTGCAAGCTCTTGCAGACGCAATAACTATTGAGGAATACAAAAAGAGTGTTCAGCCCAAAATTGTATTATCGTGGGCTCCACACCCAAAAGCACTTCCCCAAGCTGTTGCGAATTCATTCATTGAAATAATGCAATTACAGAATGTAAATTTCACAATTACACATCCAGAAGGCTATGAATTGGATCCAAAGGTTACCAAAAACAGCAGAATTGAGTATGATCAGGACAAAGCACTGAAAGATGCGGACTTTGTTTATGCAAAGAATTGGAGCAATTACAAAGACTATGGTAAAGTAATTAACCAGGATAAAAATTGGATGATAACGCAAAAAAAACTTGGAGGGGCCAAATTTATGCATTGTCTGCCTGTTCGTCGTAATGTAGTAGTAGAAGATGCGGTATTGGACGGGAATCAATCCCTGGTCATAGCACAGGCTAATAACAGAACTTTTGCGGCACAAATAGTACTAAAAAAGATGTTAGAAACATTAAAATAATTAAATTTTAGCCACAATTGCGGCACCATTTAACAGGTATGAAACAAAAACTTTCCATAATAAAAATTGGGGGAAATATCATTGAAGATCAGGAATCCCTCTCTGAATTTCTGAAACTTTTTGCGCAATTGGAAGGCAACAAAGTTTTGGTTCATGGTGGTGGTAAACGAGCC
This sequence comes from uncultured Eudoraea sp., assembly GCA_905479615.1. GTDB lineage: Bacteria > Bacteroidota > Bacteroidia > Flavobacteriales > Flavobacteriaceae > Eudoraea. The sequence continues at coordinate 8,094 of CAJQNH010000112.1, read as the reverse complement.
ACGGAATTTGGCAAAAGACTTGGCATAGAATCCAAAATGGTCGACGGCAGAAGAATTACAGATGCCCAAAGCCTTGAAGTTGTGGTAATGGTTTATGCAGGCCTCGTTAACAAAAATATTGTAGCACAGCTTCAAGCAAATAAATGCGATGCGATTGGACTAAGCGGGGCCGATGCAAATGCAATAATTGCAGTAAAGCGCCCGGTAAACACTATAGATTTCGGATTTGTTGGAGACGTTATGACCGTCAATGCAGAATCGATATCCAAACTCTTAAGCGCTGAATTTGTACCTGTCTTTTGTGCCTTGACACATGACGGCCGTGGGCAGTTATTCAATACAAATGCAGATACAATTGCCTCCGAAGTAGCAATAGCTCTTAGTCAAAATTATGACACAACCCTATATTACTGTTTTGAGAAAAAAGGAGTACTTCGTACTATAACTGATGAGGATTCGGTGATAAAAAGAATTAATATGGAAAATTATCAGAAACTTAAACAACAAAAAATCATTGTGGAGGGCATGCTGCCAAAATTGGAAAATTGTTTTCATGCACTTAATAAGCATGTTCAGCAGGTCTGTATTGGAGATATCTCAATGCTTGAGCCTAATGCCCAATTATTTACTACCATCACCTTATGATAACAGATCAAAATATATTAATTAAAAAAGCAATTGAACTGCTGCAAGAGTTAATTGCCACGCCATCTTTTTCTTCAGAAGAAGATATGACTGCTCAACTTCTTGAAAATTGGTTTCAAGAATTTGATATCCCTTATAAAAGAGTAAATAACAACGTTTATGCCTTTAACAAATGCTTTGACAAAGATAAACCTACCTTACTGTTAAATTCGCATCACGATACTGTAAAACCTAACGGAGCATACACAAAAGACCCGTTTGACCCTCACATTGAAGATGGCAAACTATTTGGGCTTGGAAGCAACGATGCCGGGGGTTGCCTGGTTTCACTAATTGCAACTTTTACCTATTTCTACAAATCGAAGAATTTAAATCACAATATAATAATCGCAGCTTCCGCTGAGGAAGAAAGTTCCGGAGGTAAAGGTTTAAATAGCCTTTTAAGCATACTTCCAAAAATTGACGTTGCAATCGTAGGGGAACCAACGCTGATGAATCTCGCAATTGCAGAAAAAGGACTGGTAATTTTGGATGCCATAGTTCATGGCACCCCTTCTCATGCAGCACATCCAAATAACAACAATGCCATTTATAATACTATTGAAGTGTTAGAATGGTTTAAGAACTATACATTTTCCAAAATATCCGAAGTTCTGGGTGAAGTTAAATTAACAGTTACGCAAATTAATGGAGGTAGTCAACATAATGTCGTGCCTGCTATGGTTAATCTTGTGGTTGATGTACGTGTTAATGATAGATACAACAATAAAGAAATAGCCGAAATATTATTAAGGGAAGCCCCTTGTGAGCTAAAGCCCAGATCATTAAGGTTGAACTCATCTTCCATAGACAAGGATCATCCTTTGGTAGCTTCGGGGACTGCATTAGGAAGAAGGACCTATGGCTCTCCTACCCTTTCAGACCAGGCGGCACTTAGCTGCCCTTCATTAAAATTAGGCCCCGGGGATAGTACACGTTCACATACTGCCGACGAGTTTATTTATATTAAGGAAATTGAAGAAGGAATTAATCTATACATTAAAATTCTCGATGGGTTTTTAATAAACTAATTAAATTTAAATAGCCTTACTCAGGAGAAACCACTAAAAATAAGAGCAATGAAACTTTGGGACAAAGGATACAGTACAGATAAAAAAATTGATCATTTTACAGTGGGTAATGATAGGGAATTAGATTTGGTACTGGCTAAGTATGATATAAAAGCCTCCATGGCCCATGCTAAAATGTTGGGTAAAATTGGGTTATTAACTAGTGAAGAAACACTTGAACTGGTCCGGGAACTTGAAAATATTGCCCAGAGCATTAAAGACGGTAAGTTTATTATTGAGGATACTTTTGAGGATGTTCATTCTAAAATAGAATTTATACTAACGGAAAAACTTGGCGATACAGGAAAAAAAATCCATACGGCCCGTTCCAGAAACGACCAGGTTTTGGTAGCCATGCAATTATACCTGAAAGAAGAATTATCTGAAATAAAGCTCCAGACCAAAGAACTGTTCTATTTATTACTTGAATTGGCTGAAAAATACAAGGAAATTTTATTGCCGGGATATACACACTTCCAGATTGCCATGCCTTCTTCATTTGGATTGTGGTTTTCTGCCTATGCAGAAAGTCTTGTTGATGATCTTTACTTTATAGATTCAGCTTTCAAAATCGCTGATCAAAACCCACTTGGAAGTGCTGCCGGTTATGGAAGTTCTTTTCCTATTGATCGTTCTTATACCACCGCGGAAATGGGGTTTTCCGATTTAAAATACAACGTAATAGCTGCCCAAATGGGACGAGGCAAAGTGGAGAAAGCCACTGCATTTGGTATCTCAGGAATTGCCGGCACTCTGTCTAAGTTGGCAATGGATATTTGTCTGTATATGAGTCAGAATTTCAACTTTATATCTTTTCCGGACGCGCTAACAACAGGCAGTAGTATTATGCCTCATAAAAAAAATCCGGATGTCTTTGAGCTTATCAGGGCAAAATGCAACAGCCTGCAAGCCATCCCTGGCCAGATTACTCTTATCACGACTAATTTACCCAGTGGTTATCACAGGGACCTTCAAATGGTCAAGACTCTTATAATTCCCGCGATTCAGGAAATAAAATCCTGTTTGGAAATGATGACTTTCAGTTTAAAAGGTATTAAGGTAAATTCCAATATTCTCGATGACCCTAAGTACGACTATCTTTTTAGTGTAGACACATTAAATCAACTCGTACTTAGCGGAATACCTTTCCGTGATGCCTACAAACAAATTGGTGCGGAAATTGAAGCAGGGACTTTTAAACCTAAAAAGCAATTAGATCACAATCATGAAGGGAGCCTGGGTAATTTGTGCCTGGATAAGATAAAGGCCAAAATGAAGACATAATTTTCATGATAGATATTAAATAATCAATTTCTGATTTAGACTTAAACATTAATTATTTTATCTTTAGTGCATAAGCTTTTACTGATAACCCATTTGTCATGTTTTGTCTTGTTTACAGATCCGTTGCCTCACCAACTTTTAAGCAAGTTGATGTAAAAGAACTGCTTGAAAAGGCAAGAGTTAATAATTTACGTGATAGAATAACAGGGTGTTTATTGTACTATGAAGGAGAATTTATCCAGTATCTTGAAGGTAATCAAGTAAAGGTTCTTACCCTTTTTGATAAGATCAAAGTAGACAAGCAACATAAGGATGTTACCATATTATCTTATGGTGTTACAGATTCCCGGGAATTTAAGGATTGGGAAATGGCCTATGCCGATTTCTTTGGCGACAATGACAAGGTGAACTATTTCAAGCTATTAATAAGCTCCTATAATGAAAACCCGGATTCAGCCACCAATCAGAACCCCTCTTTTAACGCTTTCTGGATTGCTGTTAGGGAAAATCTTGGGCAAACATTAGAATCGCAACCTTAATTATTGGTTCATCCCTAAATTTATTACTTCTTGCTTGGTTAAATGCCTCCAATGTCCGCGGGGAAGGTCCTTTTTAGTTAGTCCGGCAAAAATCACACGGTCCAGTTTTTTTACGTCATATCCGAGATGTTCAAAAATACGTCGTACTATCCTGTTTCTTCCACTGTGTATTTCTATGCCTACTTCTCGTTTGGGGGAATTGTTTATATAACTTACTTCATCAACCTTGATCGGACCGTCATCTAAAGTAATACCTGTCTGTATTTTTTTTAGATCTTCCATAGTAAGGTTTTTGTTTAATTCAACATGATAAATCTTACGGATACCATGTTTGGGGTGCGTAAGTTTTTTTGACAGATCCCCGTCATTGGTAAAAAGTAAGAGCCCCGTAGTATTCCTGTCTAGTCGTCCTACTGGGACTAATCTCGATTTTGAAGCCTTGGAAATTAATTCCATTACGGTTCTCCTCCCTCTTTCATCACTCGTAGTGGTGATAAAATTCTTGGGTTTGTTTAAAAGAACATATTCCTTTTTTTGCGGATTGAGTAACCGACCGTCAAACTTAACAATATCGGTAAGTTTAACTTTGTGTCCCATTTCAGTAATAGTCTTTCCGTTAACCGTTACATTCCCTGCTTCTATATATGTATCAGCTTCTCTCCTGGAACATACTCCTGCATTGGCAACGTAGCGATTAAGCCTTATTAAATCAGGGTTTGAAGGAACAGGCTTAGTTTTTTTATCACCTGATGGAGTACGTCCTTTGGAAAATGGTTTTTTTGTATACTCTTTCGTCTTTCCCGGAGTATTCCTTTTATCCTTATTTGATTGCGGTCTGCGCATTGTATAAATTTTGAGCAAAGGTAGTAAAGGGATTTGGATGTAGCTCAGGGTGAAAGTCAATATCCCCGGAAGTTAATCTTCAATGTCGATTGTAGACTGCCTTTGCCTGTTTAAGACCAATTTGGTAACATCCGGTCTGGAATAGTGGCCGGCAGGATCAAAATTTTGTCGTTCTTCAAAGACTCTGTTGAAATCCAGGGTTTGAAAAATAACCCCTTCTTTGTCTACTACAGGTTCCAGAATCCATTCTCCGTCGGGACCAGCTATACAGGATCCGCCGTTGGCTAAGATATTGGGTATCTTTTTTAATAATAAATCTACATGTGGCAAATTTTTTGGTAAATCTTTTTTATACATCAAGGACGAAACAGACACCACAAAACTCCTGGATTCCCTTGCTATAAATCGGGTAATATCTCTTGTGTTGTATTCACTGCCGGGCCAAACAGCAATATGCAAATTTTCTCCCAAACCATACATTGCAGCCCTTACCAAAGGCATCCAGTTTTCCCAGCAATTAAGCCCTCCTACAGTAAACTGTTTTAATTTGTGGGTCTTAAGGCCATGCCCATCTCCCGGAGCCCATGTAAGTCGCTCATCATAAGTAGGCTGAAGCTTTCGATGAACAGATTTTATTTCCCCTTTATCATCAATAAAAACCAAAGAGCAATACAGGCTATGTCCACCCCTGTCCGGGGCTCTTTCAATAATACCCAAATAAATTGCAAGTTGATGTTCACGGGCTAAATAACAAATACTATCAAGATCTCCTTTTTCCACCTGAATGGCATTGTGCATATAGTGTGCATGTATTTCCTTGTTTATTTTTAGATTCCAGGAAGCACCATCAGTATATGCCAACCAAAAAGGATATCCCGGCAGAAACCCCTCTCCGAAAATTAGGAGTTCAGCATTCTCCTTAGCCGCTATTTGGATGGTGTCTTCTATTTTAGCAATGGTTCCCTTTTTGTCTAACCATACCGGTGAGATTTGTGCCAGAGCTAATCTTAGATGATTTTGCATTAAAATATTCGATTTAAAACGAGATCTACATCAATTAATAATATACTAAAAACCCCGGCAACAATTATAAACTTAAGAATATTGTGGAGCCAAATATAATCTTTCTTGGTTTTCGACTTCCAAAGCAAAAACAGGAATAACAATAAAAAAAGAATGCAGGCAATAAAGTAAATATACATATAGCCCACATTAAATTTATTGATTAACAAAGTAGCAGGTATTAAGGTGAGAAGTATTAAACAACTGATCCCTAACTTAGAATACACAGGGCCATATAAAACGGGAATAGTCTTATAATTTTGAGCCAGGTCTCCTGCAATATTTTCCATATCCTTAATCATTTCACGGGCTAAAATCAGTAGAAATAAGAAAATAGCATGGACAAAAATAACGGTGTCAAAATTTCTATAATACACGAAAATTGCAAAGAAAGGGGCAATTATTAATGTGGCTGAGACGATGTTTCCAACAAATTGTATTTTTTTTAACCTATGTGAATACAACCAAATTCCAAATATATAGGCAGAAAAGAATAGTACTGCCCGGAAAGATACATAGCTGGCCAATAAAACCGCAAGGAAATTAAAAACAAAATAGGCGCTTAATTTTGTGCGTTGATTAACCAATCGGTCCAGCATACTCTTTTGTGGTCTATTGATAAGGTCCTTCTCTGAGTCATAAAAACTATTAATGATATAGCCGGCGGATATTACCAGAGCTGATGCTAACACCAGCACAAATAAATTTGGATCAAATACAACTTCACGTAAGGGAAGGTCCGGAGCCAGTATATAAATGGAAGCCAGATACTGGGCAAGGGTTATCATGAGGACATTATACCCTCTTATTATAGAAAACAGACTCAGGCCTTTTAATAGCAGGAGTTTGTTTTTTCTACTAAGCATTTTTGGGGACTTAGAAGTTGTATACCACTTCTAAATGATGGTCTTTTAACGCAGTTCTTGCTTTTGCCAAATCCTGAGTGAATCCTAAAATATAACCACCCCCTCCGGAACCGCATAATTTCAGGTAGTAATCATTAGTTTCGATACCACGCTTCCAAAGGTTATGAAATTCTTTGGGGATCATAGGTTTGAAATGGTCCAAAACCACATGCGAAAGTTGCTTCAGATTCCCAAAAAGCGACTTCACATTGCCACTTACAAAATCCTCAACACAGGCGTCAGTATGTTTAATAAACTGATCTTTCAAAACTTTACGGAAGCCTTCATGTTTCATTTTATCCATAAAAATTTGTACCATTGGTGCTGTTTCTCCTATAATTCCACTATCCAATAAAAAGACCGCGCCTTTCCCATTCAAATTTTGAGACGGTATACTGGTAGATTCTATATTTTCTTGTGAATTAATTAGAATAGGTAAGCTTAGATAGCTATTTAAAGGATCCAGCCCAGAAGATTTACCATGGAAAAATGATTCCATTTTACCGAAAATCATTTTAAGTTTTAGTAATTTTTCCCGGGTCAGGTTTTCAAGTACTGTGATTTTCTCAATAGAATACTTATCATAAATTGCGGCTACCAAAGCACCACTACTTCCAATGCCGTAACCTTGGGGAATAGAACTGTCAAAATACATCCCAGCATCCACATCAGACTTTAAGGCCCTCAAATCAATAGATAACAGCTTGGGTTCCTGACCTTGTAAATCCCTTAAATAAAGAAAATATTTTTTCAGGCTTTCATTAGATTTCTTAGCCGTTTCAGACAAGTTATCGTCCTTCTTAAGGGCACCCTTAAAGAAATTGTAAGGAATCGAGAGTCCTTTGGAATCCTTGATGATTCCGTATTCACCAAACAGTAAAATTTTTGAATAAAAAAGGGGTCCTTTCATCTAAATTCAATTAAGTTTATCTCTAAGATAGGGTGTATTAGCTTTAATAATGGGTTAAATTACATTTTTTTGGCCCCAAATCCAATTCGGTCGCAAATATACTGCCCATTTTCACAATACGCAATTAGCTCGTCTTTAATAAATTTATTGACCTCATTTTTTTCATTATCAGGGTAAAGCAGATGTATATTAGCTCCGGCATCTAAGGTAAAACATAGATGATTTTGTCTAGCTTTCCGAAATTCCCAAATTTTCTCAATAATGTTTAGTGTATTAGGTTTCATTAAGATAAAATAGGGAATACTGGTCATCATCATGGCATGTAAAGTGAGTGCCTCACTCTCAACTACTTCTATAAACTCATCCAGATTGCCTTCAGCGAATATTGAACGTAAGCGTATCAGATTGTCGTGAGCCTGTGTAAATCGATTTTGAGCGAATGGGTGGTTGTTCATAAGGTCATGGCCAACTGTACTACTAACACTTTTCTGTCCCTTATGTACCAATAGTATGGTATCCTGATAGGTTTTGAACACCCCATCCACTGGATAAGGATAAGGTATTCCATACAGATTTGTACTCCCAACTATTTCGTTATGCTCTCCCCATTGAACAAGATTACCCTTAATACTTCGGCAAGCACTACCTGATCCCAGTCGGGCTAAAAAAGATGCTTTCTTATAGAAAAAATCCGGATCCATCTCGGAAACCATTTGTTTTTCTATATCCATGAGACATAAAGACAAAGCAGCCATACCACTGGCGGAAGAGGCAATGCCGCTGCTATGTGGAAAGGT
>CAJQNH010000111.1 GCA_905479615.1 uncultured Eudoraea sp. | reverse complement strand
TTGAATTCGGTACTTTTTTTGATATAAGCTTTTTATAAATTTTAATTGACTTTTAACAACCATTCAAATAATGTATTTTTGGCTTCTATGAAGACCCTTCGGAGTTACGAAAAGAATATTGCAAAAATAGGTTTATTCTTGTTTATTGCCGCATTCACTTCCTGTAATACATTAAAAAGGGTAGAAGATGATGAACTTTTACTAACTAAAAATAACATCTTCGTAAATAGTGAAAAAATTAAGAGTGAAGATATTCAGAGTCTTGTCTTGCAGGAAACTAACAGCACTTTATTAGGCTATCCCTTAAGGCTTAACCTTTACAATTTAGCTAAAAAAGATCCCGATTCATCTTTCCAGGCCTGGCTCCATAGAAAAGAAAACAGAGAGAAAAGACTTGTGAATATGTTATCCCAGAAGCAAGTTAACAGATTAGGCGAGTCTTTTTTGGTAAAAGGTTATAGTGATTGGCTTAAAAAGATTGGTGAGCCTCCTTCGATTGTAGACACCTTAAAAACGCAAAAATCTTTGGAACGTTTGAGCGTCTTTTACGGAAGCAAGGGGTATTTTAACAACACCTCGTCCTATGAGATAGATACTACAAAAAAAAAGCAAAGAGCGGAAGTAAATTATACGATTGCACTGGGAAAACCATTTATAGTTGATTCGATTTCCAGAAACATAGGCTCTGCAGCCATTGATTCTATCTATACACTTAATGAGGATAAATCCTATATTCAGAATAGCAAGCAATTTGATCTTGCAGATTTTAATAATGAACGGAAAAGACTTTCAGATCTTTTTAGAAATACCGGGGTATATAATTTCCAGGAAAGTTCCATAGCTTATAATATTATAAGGGATACTGCGAGGGTTAACGACGATCAAAAAATGAGTGTAGAACTCAACATTGGTAACCTTAGAAAACGGGGAGATAGTATTATTTCAACCTCAGAATATAAAGTCTTTCAACTAGATAAGATCAACATTTATCCAGATTATGGTTTCAGCAGGGATAAGTCTGATTTAAAATCAATTAAATATGACAATTATACAATTTATTACCATGATAAACTCCGTTATAAGCCTAAGGCACTAACAGATGCTATATTCCTGAAAAAAGACAGTCTTTACAGAGACATAGATAAAATTCGTACTTATAGACGAATAACCAATTTAAATACATTTAAATACCCCAATATACTTTTTACAGAAGATAGTACGCAATCAAAACTTACGGCAGACATTTTTTTAGCACCAAGACCAAAATTCTCATGGGCTTTTGATTTTGATATTACTCACTCTAATATTAAATCATTGGGCATAGGTTTTAGTACTGCTCTTATTTCACGTAATATTTTCCGCGGTGCAGAAACTCTGAGTTTGTCAGTTGGGGGAACTTTTGGTTTGTTAAGTGATGAAACTTCCACTGAGGATTTCTTTTCAGAAGTGGGTGCTGATGTCAACATCACTTTCCCCCGAATATGGTTTCCATTTTTTAACTGGAAGAAGATAATTCCCTCCTATAAATTGCCGCAGTCCAGAGTTTCATTAGGTACAAGTTTTCAGAAAAATATAGGCCTCAATAAACAGACTTTTAATACCATATTAGGATATAACTGGGCTTCGGACAAATTAAATAAGAATAACGTAGAATTATTGAATATTCAGTTCGTAAATAATTTAAATCCCGATCGTTTTTATAACGTATATCAGAGCACTTTTGAGAGATTGAATGATATTGCTGTGGATTATGCCGATGAACCATCTTTACAGGACTATTATGTTATGCCCGAACCATCAGATGGCCCTACACTAATTATTCCTGAAGGTACCACAGGTTTTACTGATGCCGTTTTGAATGTTGAGGTCCCTACAACAGAAGAGGACTTTAAAGATGTGTCCAACATTGAAGAGCGAAGAATTAGGTTAACAGAAAACAATCTAATTTTTGCCAGTAACTATACCTTTAACAAGAATAACAGGGATAATATATATGATAATAATTTTTATTCTTTCCGATTCAAAATTGAAAGTGCCGGAGCTCTGTTATCAGGAATTTCCAACATTATAGAATTTGACAAAAATGACAATGGAGATCGCACCGTCTTTGGTGTTCCTTATTCCCAGTATATAAAGACGGAATTTGATTATATAAAACATTGGGACCTCTCCAGATCCAACGTCCTTGCTTTCCATAGTTTTTTTGGCATAGCCATACCCTATGGAAACTCTAACAGCGTACCCTTTGTCCGTAGTTATTTTGGTGGCGGATCCAATGACAACAGAGCTTGGTTCCCTTATTCCCTGGGTCCCGGATCTACCAATAATATTAATGATTTTAATGAAGCTAACATGAAAATAGCACTTAATTTGGAGTATCGGTTTCCTATCGTTGGAAATATTAAGGGTGCTATTTTTGCTGATGCCGGGAATATTTGGAACGTTTTAGATAATGTAGAGGAACCTTCCGCCGTATTTGAAGGTTTTGAATCCTTATCTGAAATAGCCCTTGGAACAGGAATGGGTATAAGATATGACTTCACCTATTTCGTATTCCGCCTTGATATGGGCTTAAAAACCTATAATCCGGCAGAATTACCAGGCCAAAGATGGTTTCGTGATTATAATTTCTCAAACGCAGTATTCCAAATTGGTATAAACTATCCTTTTTAGACCTTTAATTATTTTACTACATTTGCCACATCTCATATAAATCTAACAGACCCAAAAATTATGTCGCATTCAATTAAACCAGGAGTTGCCACTGGTGACCAAGTTCAACATATTTTCAATTATGCCAAGGAAAAAGGATTTGCTCTTCCGGCGGTAAATGTTACAGGTTCCAATACCATTAATGGAGTCCTGGAAACTGCAGCGGAATTAAACTCACCTGTGATTATACAATTTTCGAACGGTGGAGCTCAATTTAATGCAGGAAAAGGTTTGTCCAATGAAGGTCAGCTTTCCGCGATACAAGGTGCGGTTGCCGGGGCAAAACATATACATCAGCTAGCTGTGGCTTATGGAGCAACGGTTATCCTTCATACAGATCATTGCGCTAAAAAATTATTGCCATGGATAGATGGATTGCTGGACGCAAGCGAAAAACATTTTGCAGAAACAGGTAAATCCCTATATAGTTCTCATATGATAGATTTATCTGAAGAACCCATTGAGGAAAATATTGCTATTTGCAAAGGATATCTGGAAAGAATGAGCAAAATGGATATGACCCTCGAAATTGAATTGGGAATTACCGGAGGAGAGGAAGATGGCGTAGATAATTCAGATGTTGATGATTCCAAATTATATACACAACCCGAAGAAGTGGCTTATGCATATGAAGAATTGTCCAAAATTAGCCCAAGGTTTACCATAGCTGCGGCCTTTGGAAACGTACATGGTGTGTACAAGCCGGGTAATGTAAAATTAACTCCTAAAATTCTCAGGAATTCTCAGGACTATATAACCAAAAAATACGGTGTTGAACATAATCATATAGATTTTGTATTCCACGGCGGCTCTGGTTCAACTGTTGATGAAATACGTGAAGCAATTGGATATGGTGTTATAAAAATGAACATTGACACGGATTTACAATATGCTTTTATGGAAGGTATTCGAGATTACTTCCAGGGTAAATCGGCTTTTTTGCAATCGCAGATTGGGAATCCGGATGGTGCCGACCAACCTAACAAAAAATACTACGACCCAAGAGTTTGGCTTCGAGAAGGAGAAAAGACTTTTATTGATAGATTGAAAAAAGCTTTTGAAGATCTAAACAATATTAATACCTTGTAAGTAACTTATAGAATTAAATTATATTCCAATGACTGCTTGGTTCAAAAGAACAGAAAAGGGTATTCAAACTGCAACTGAGCAGAAAAAAGATACACCCAAAGGCTTATGGTATAAATCCCCAACGGGGAAGATTGTTGAATCTGAAGAATTAGCCAAAAACTTTTATGTTAGTCCTGAAGATGATTATCATGTTAGAATTGGGAGCAAAGAATATTTCGAGATTCTATTTGACGACAACAAATTTCAGGAATTAGATGCCAAATTAACTTCCAAAGATCCCT
>CAJQNH010000110.1 GCA_905479615.1 uncultured Eudoraea sp. | reverse complement strand
TTTCAGCATTGATCTTTGATTCTGAAGGCATTATGGAACCTCCATTTTTAATTTGGTACGTTTTTAATTCTTCTACAAGCCGGTCTGCTTGCAAGTAATTCCCTGTACTGATAGCTTCCTTCAGGGTGTTCGTATAGTTCTTAAAAAAATTATCTGCTATTTCTGAGTGGTTATGACCGTCATTTTCAACATGGTCATGTCCGCTGTTTGTAACCCAGGTATTATTTGGATCGTTAGGGGTAGGAATTATTTTGAGTAAGGTGCCCGAGAACATCATGCTCAAAATATTCAATCTCTCGTCAATTTTTATCAATTCCTTTTCAAAGACACCTCTGTCAATAGGTTCAAGGCCATAGACTCTTCTTACCTCTTCCTGTAATTTATAATTGCCATCTGTCGAGAAAAAATCGGCATAAGAAGCGTATTCTCCCGGAACACCCAGTTTTTCATGAATGTCCTTATGCTTTCCTAACTTAATAACGGCAGCGGCATACCATTCTTGCTTATTTACCAACATGCTCAGTAATATCTGGTCTGCCGTTAAGCCAAATAAGCTTTCCTTACGTGCCAATTTTCGCATCAATTCCCTTGAAAGGGTATGCACTGGTTTCATACGTCCCTTAAAATCCTGTACTACCAGCTTACTGAATTTATCCGCATGATCCATATTAACAGCATCCTCCACATAGGCATTAATTGGCGTTGACTGAGCCGTCAGCGAATAGCTTGATAAAAGGAAAAAGAGAATAACTACCGCTTCTTTTGAACGCAATTTTTTAATTTTTTGGGTAAGTTGGTGAAATCTTGTTTTTTTACTGAACAAGGTTAGCAGCATACCTAAAGTGAGCAGGCCATATCCAATATAGGATATTAAGGTGCCCCAAAAATCGCTATTAACACTTAAATAAGTACCTCTCTCGTCCTTGTCAAACGAGGACTGAAAAAACCGATACCCTTTATAATTGAGGATATTATTCATAAAGATGCGATAGTCCATATTTACATTTTCCTGTTCGTCTATAAGGGTAACTTCACTTGCATAAGAAGAAGCGCTATTCGTACCGGGATATTTGTCAAGAATAAATTTGTTCAATTTTATTTTAAACGGGACTTTCATTTCTTTTGCACCATAAGAAATGGATGCATTCAGATTATTAAAAGTCAGTAGTTCAGGCCGCCTTTCATTACCCCTACTTCTAAACACATAGGTTTCCTTTGATTCTCCGTTAACTGAGACTTCCATTAAAAGTGCGGTTAGGCTTTCATTCTTTACTTTAGGGTCTGCAGATTCAATTTGTACTAACCCTTGTTTAATATAATCGGAAAAAACCACCCTATTGACCCCATCTGTATACAAAGCACTTAATTCTAGAGGAGAATCCGTATCTGATGGATAAATAGTGTCCTTTTTCTGGGTAGCCATTACGGTCTGCGTAAGTACTTTGCTGCTTGTAAACACGAGAGATTCATTTCGAATCGCAATATTAAAAGCATCGGGAAATGGGGTGTCTTTAAAATTATAAATCACATTACCAATGCGTTTGGTTTCGCCCAGACTTATATAATACTCCTCCCTCCCATTAAGACCTCCAATTACAAGTTGCAAAGTTGGAATGCCATCAATAGACTCTGATAAACTTTTTTTTGGATTAGGTATAAACTCCTTAACTCTTATATTGATTAAATCTGAGCCAATGAGGTAGGATTCTTCCCATCTATTATTGCCAAGTGAAGCAAACAAAACAGGTTCATCAAAAGTATAAGTCTGATCATTCGCAGTAACACTAAACTTGAGAAAGGTATTGGAAGAGATAAAATTATCAGCGCTATCGTTCTCCCGGATGTGCATAATACCTTCAAAACCAAGATATCTTGTAATACCCGCACCAATAATAATGATGATAATAGCCGTATGAAATAATACCAATGGCCATTTCTTTTGTTGTACCATCCGGAATTTAATGATATTCACTATTATGGTAATACTAAAAAGAATGAGTAAGAGCTCAAACCACCAGGCCTTATAAACAACTTTTTGTGCCGCAGAGGTGCCAAAATCATTTTCAATAAACGTGGCTGTACCAATTGCCCCTGCAAATAGCAATAAATAGAGTCCGGCAGCTCTTGTGTTAAATAATGGCAATAGAATTTTAGATGTTCTTGATAGAAAATTTTTCATTTATATAGTTTGGGCTATTTTTCAAAGTTAGCAGTTTTCCACTAACATCAAACAGAGGTGTTTAATATGCAGTATGCGAAACGGGTTAAAATTAAATTAGTTAAAATCCTCTTAAGTTCATAAATGACAATATTGATCTCTTAAACCAAATTAAATTTTCTGATGCAGTTCATTAATATTTTAAGAGGTCACAACAAAGCTATTCCCTATTTTAAAATCTTGAAATATCACTAATGCAAACTAGTCTTTATTTGGACAGGTACTTAAACCGAAAGGGGCATATAGGGGACAAAAACTAACGAAACTAGTAAGGATAAATACGCCTGCCAGTACTAATAAGAGAATACCCCAAATACCTGTTACCGTATTTGTAAAATAGAGTGCGATGAAAATAGCCGCTGCAATAAACCGTATAATACGATCTGTTGAACCCATGTTCTTTTTCATATCATTTAATTTTAGTTAAACACAAAGTCCAGGAAAAAAACTAGTCCTGTAATTAGGCCTAAACAAATGGTACAAGCCTGTATTAGCTTTATTGCCTTTTTACTCATAGTGCATAATGGACTTTTATCGGAAATCTAAATATATAAAATAATAAGTAAAAACTCTTTAATCGATTTAATTAATAAAAATTAAGTCATCAAACATTAAATGACTATCTGCTATATTTGTTCAAAACCTGTATCCGGGCTATTATGATCCAAAAGCAACACTGGGCCGTCTTTATAGATAATCAATCCAATAAGCAAGGCTTAATTCAGCAGTTGTTGGCAGAAGATAAACCGCCACGGGGATTAGAGTATTTAAAAGGATTGAATGGCGCATTATTCTCTAAACTGGCCCTCGATAATTTTATTGAAGAAGAAGTAAGGCATGACCAAAAGCTCCTTACAAGTTCAACTTCCCAAAGCCTTCAATCTATGAGCAGCGGGGAACGTAAAAAGGCACTTTTAAATTATCTTTTGGAAACAAAACCAAACTACCTAATCCTGGACAATCCATTTGATAATCTGGATCAGGATTCGCAAAAAAAAATTAAAGGCGTTTTGGCAAACATATCAAACCACATTGTCATTGTTCAACTTATCAGCAGGTCGACTGATCTCCTTCCTTTTGTTAAAAATTATTCACGTTTAGACTTAAATGATTTTATAGTTATCAATGACCTGTCATTCATAGAATCCAAAAAAAGCATGGCTTTTTATAGAGATGTTCCTCAACCATTAAATCAGTTTAAATATTCTCATGCGCATTTAATTAGATTTAAAAATGTTTCCGTACACTATGAAGAGAAACCAATTCTCAAAAATATTAACTGGAAGATCCGAACCGGAGAATTTTGGGAGTTGGCTGGTAAAAACGGGAGTGGCAAAACAACTCTTCTTTCTATGGTTACAGGTGATAACCCCAAAGCTTACGGGCAGGATATATTCCTCTTTGGTACACGGAAAGGGAGCGGGGAAAGCGTTTGGGATATCAAAAAAAATATTGGCTACTTTACTCCTG
>CAJQNH010000109.1 GCA_905479615.1 uncultured Eudoraea sp. | reverse complement strand
ATTGGATATCAATGTTCACGATACGTATTTTGTAGTTGCTCACTTTCATCTGGTAATGGGTATTTCGGCCTTGTATGGATTATTTGCCGGAGTCTATCACTGGTTCCCCAAAATGTTCAAAAGAATGATGAATAAGAACTTGGGCTATGTACACTTTTGGATTACGGCGATCTGTGCATATGGCGTGTTCTTTCCCATGCACTTTGTTGGAATGGCAGGGGTACCAAGGCGTTATTATGAAAACACGGCATTCCCTATGTTCGATGAATTAACGGATGTAAATGTTCTTATTACTGTTTTTGCACTGATAGCTGGTCTGGCTCAATTAGTTTTCTTATATAATTTCATCAATAGTATTTTTTACGGGAAACCTACTGAACAGAATCCATGGAAATCTAATACGCTGGAATGGACTGCACCAATTGAGCACTTCCACGGAAACTGGGAAGGTAAAATTCCAGAGGTACATAGATGGGCATATGATTACAGCAAAACTCAGGAAAATGGGGAATATGTAATTCCGGGTCAGGATTTTGTCCCGCAAAACATACCACTTCAACAGGATGAAGAGGAATTGAATCATTAAAGAATAAATTGTTAACTCATATTTATATAGCCCATCCTTTTTTGATGGGCTTTTTTTATACTGCTAATGAAAGATTATGTATAAGGCTTTTATAAAATAATTGGCTTGACTTATTTTTAGCAGGAATAATTGTTAAATTCGTTATCGTGAAGAACATTATTATATTTTTTTTAGCATTCACCACATTAGCGGTAAGCGCACAGAGAAAGCCTAAAATTAAAGGCAATAAATCCATAGTGGAAGTAAATGAAGATCTACCCTTCTTCAATGCCATAGAAGTCAGGGATGATCTTGAAATATTCTTAAAGGAGACTACTATTCAGGGATATTCAATTTCTGCCGATGATAATTTGATTGATATTTTAAGATTTGACGTAGTAGACAGTACGCTTGTAATAAGATCATTTTACAAGATTACGACTAAAAAGCAGCTGGAGATAACGGTGAACTTCAGTGAACTTAAGAGCATAATAATACAACAAGGCAAGATTATAACAAAAGATATGATAAATTCTGATGAGCTGAATATCAGTACTTATGGATCTTCTAAACTTGAGTTGAATGCCAGGGCTTCGATTATGAACATTATTATGGAAGGTAATAGTACTGGTGATTTTAATCTGCAATCTGATTCTTTAAATCTTAATTTAAGAGATAAAGTAAATCTCAATTTGTACGGTATAGTGGGTAAAAGTAACATCGAGATGTATAATAATGTATCAGCATTGGTGGAGGGAACTGCGGATACTTTGAATATTAAATTGTACGGAAGCAGTGACCTCAAGGCCGAAAAAATGGAAGCGGGAGTAATTAATGCTGGTTTAGAAGAGACTACCAGAGCAAGATTATACGCTTATAAAAGTATTGAGCTTTCATCCAGAGGTGCTGCAAAGACTTATTTGTGGGGTAACCCCAAGATAATTTTGAATGAATTTCTGAATACCTCAGAGTTATATAAGAGGGAAGATTAGCATTTAGTGTAATCTGCAAACAAAAAAACCCCATCGCCACAGGCGATGGGGTTTTTAACTAAACTCAAACTTGTCAGGACTGCAAGGCATGGTCTACGCTTGGCCCTGCCTCCACAATCTTGGCGTTTACGTTAGCTGCAAACTTTTTAAAATTTTCATTAAAAAGCTCTACAAGTTTCTTCTTAACTTCCTGGTATTGCTCCTTATCTTCCCAGGTATTCTTTGGTATGAGAATTTCAGAAGGTACATTTGGGCAGCTAAGTGGAATTTGAAAACCAAATTCCTCATCTTTCACAAATTCAACATTGTCAAAATCATTATGGTGAATTGCATCAATCATTGCACGGGTATACTTTAGACTCATCCTTGAACCTACACCATGTGCTCCACCAGTCCATCCGGTATTAACCAACCAGGCGGTAGCTTTATGTTCTTTTATTTTTTCTGCCAGTAATTCGGCATATTTATTTGGGTGCCACATCATAAATGCTGCTCCAAAACAAGCACTGAATGTTGCCTGTGGTTCCGTTACACCCATTTCCGTACCGGCTACCTTAGCCGTATATCCAGAAATAAAGTGGTAACTCGCCTGTTCAGGAGTTAGTTTGCTCACTGGAGGCAAGACACCAAAAGCATCACAGGTAAGGAAAATAATATTTTCCGGATGACCTGCAACACAGGGTATCTGTACATTGTCTATATACTGAATTGGATAGGAGGCTCTCGTATTTTGTGTTATACTAGTATCTGTATAGTCAACTTTCCTGCTAAACTTATCGTAAACAACATTTTCCAGAACGGTACCAAATTTAATGGCGTTAAATATATCCGGTTCCTTATCTGCTGAAAGGTTTATGGCTTTAGCATAACACCCTCCTTCAATATTAAAAGTACCCTGATCTGTCCAGCAGTGCTCATCGTCTCCAATTAATTTACGTTTAGGATCAGCACTTAAAGTGGTCTTTCCTGTTCCGGATAAACCAAATAATATTGTTACGTCATCTTTCTCGCCCACATTTGCAGAACAGTGCATTGGCAATACATTTTCCAAAGGCATTAAATAATTCATAACAGAGAAAATACCTTTTTTCATTTCTCCGGCATACTGTGTTCCAAGAATTACTATTTCCTTGCGTTCCAAATTAAGATCCACACTGGTTTTAGAAGTCATTTCAGAAGTATACCTGTTAGCAGGGAATCCACCCGCATTAAGGACAACATAATCTGGTTCTCCAAAATTTTCCAGTTCTTTAGCTGTTGGCATGATTAACATATTCTGCATAAACAGGGCATGATAAGCTCTTGTGCATATAATTCTTACTTTGATCCTGTATTTTGGATCCCAACCGGCATACGCATCAACTACAAATAGATGATCGCAAATATTCAAGAAATCTAATGCGCGTTCATGGTTTACCATAAAGGTATGTTCATCCAAACCAATATTGATATCACCCCAGTCAATATTATTTTCAGAATCAGGGTGTCTCACGATTCTTTTATCCTTTGGACTACGACCTGTTTTTTCGGCAGAGTACGTCATTAGTGCACCTACGTCAGAAATAGCCGTTCCCTTTTCTAATCGCAATCCTAATTCATAGAGGACAGGAACACTGCTGTTCCTGTACACCTGCTCCGTTTCTATCCCGTATTTTTGAAGATTAAAAGTTGTTTTCATTGTTTTTTTGTTTTTGAAGATTGTACTTTCCTAAGCATTGATAATTTAGTGATAATTCATAAATTCTATGCAAAGAAGACAATAAATTTTTATAAAAAAACTGACAAATATCATGCAGTTTCACTGAATTGTAAAAATATAAAGAAGTAGGAACATTTTGTGATATTTACCCCTTTTGTTTTTTAGTATCTTTGATAATATGAACGATAATCTTGATCCTACCGGCTCCACATTTTCACAAGAGGAATTGGATATTGAACGGGCATTAAGACCCATTACTTTTGATGATTTTACAGGTCAGGAGCAGGTATTAGAGAATCTTAAAGTCTTTGTGCAGGCAGCCAATCAGCGTAATGAAGCCTTGGATCATACTTTATTTCATGGCCCCCCGGGCTTAGGAAAAACTACACTGGCACATATCCTGGCAAATGAATTGGGAGCTGGAATAAAAATTACTTCGGGACCAGTTTTGGATAAACCCGGAGATCTTGCAGGACTACTAACCAATCTGGATGAACGTGATGTTCTGTTTATTGATGAAATTCATAGACTAAGCCCAATAGTTGAAGAGTATTTGTACTCAGCTATGGAAGATTACAAAATTGATATCATGATTGAGACTGGCCCAAATGCCAGGTCGGTGCAGATAAATTTGAACCCTTTCACATTAATTGGTGCTACCACACGATCAGGTTTGTTAACTGCTCCTATGCGGGCAAGATTTGGAATAACAAGCAGACTTGAGTATTACAGAACCGAATTACTATCCACTATAGTATTGCGTAGTGCGGAAATTCTAAAAGTTCCTATTACAGATGATGCAGCAATTGAAATTGCGGGAAGAAGCAGAGGAACACCAAGAATAAGCAACGCCTTGCTAAGAAGAGTAAGGGATTTTGCTCAAATAAAGGGTGATGGTAATATTGACATGAACATATCCAGGTATGGATTAAAAGCCTTGAATGTAGATACTCACGGGCTGGACGAAATGGATAATAAAATATTAACTACCATAATAGACAAATTTAAGGGAGGCCCCGTAGGCATTACAACCCTGGCCACAGCAGTATCAGAAAGTGCAGAAACAATTGAAGAGGTATACGAACCTTTTTTAATTCAGCAGGGATTTATTATGCGCACACCAAGGGGGAGAGAAGTAACAGAACTGGCATATACCCATTTGGGTAGAATAAAAGGAGGCGCACAACCCGGTTTGTTTTAGTTCATTTATAGTATGTCAGGCTGAGCGCAGTCGAAGCCTTAAATAATTAAAGATTCCAATAAGTCAGGCTGAGCGCAGTCGAAGCCCAACCATAACAGAAAATGTATTGTTATTACGTTTATATATTAAAATGTTCAGATCAATCCTATTATACAGGAATTACAAATGACCTTGAAAAAAGTATAGAACAACATCAATCGGGATGTAAAAAAAATAGCTATACTTACAATAGAAGACCTCTGAAACTTATATTTTATCAGGAATTTAGTGATGTATTGCAAGCTATTTACTTTGAAAAAAAAATAAAGGGCTGGACTAGAAGAAAAAAAGAAGCTTTGATTCGTGGTGATGACAAAATGCTCCAAATTCTGTCCGAGTGTAGGAATGCAACACATTATAAATACCATGACCGTTACAAATAAGGGCTTCGACTGCGCTCAGCCTGACAGATAGTTTGTCAATGAAAGAACTCCCAACCATCTCTCAATTCCAGGTTTTTAAAAACAGAAAAACAATTCTTAAAAACCCCTTGCCTTTTCATAGGGCGAATTTTGAAAAATATGGTGATATCTTCAGGGTCAGAGTAGGTTTTCGGAAAGCTGTAATTTTTACTCGTAATGCTACCATAATTAAACATGTACTTCAAAAGCAGCACAGGAAGTATCAGAAATCGGAACTTCAAACGGTCGATCTTGCCAAATATATCGGACATGGAATTCTGACCTCAAACGGAGAACACTGGCGTGTACATCGCCGCATGGTACAACCCGCATTTCACAAAAAAAAGCTTCAGGGATTATTGGGTATAATGAAGCAAGCCATTCAAACAGAATTAAAAAGAATTGAACCTGCTGCTACTCAGGATGTATTTCCTCTAATGGGCGATTTGGCATTCCAGGTCGTGGCTCAAGCTCTTTTTAGCCGTTCAGATATTCAAGAAAGCATGACGCAGTTGCAGGATATTACGGAACGTAACCAGAAGATGTTGATCCGAGAAATGAGGCAACCTTACCTTAAATGGTGGTTTAAACTAAGTGGTGAAATAAAAAAGCACCTGAACCTCGCCGAAGAGGGAAGGAAAATTTTAAATAATATTATCGAAGAGCGCCTGACTTCCGGGGAAGATAAGGATGATCTGCTGGATATGCTGTTAAATGCAACCTATGAAGACGGTACGCATATGCCCAGGCGGCAGTTAATAGATGAGGTTCTAATTCTTTTTACCGCGGGCCATGAGACCACCGCTAACGCACTTAGTTTTACTCTTTTTCTCCTGGCAAAACACCCGGATATCCAAAATAAGGTTTTGCGGGAAGTAGAAAATATAGATATGGAAGGTGATGACCTGATGCAGTGTCTGTCTCAATTAACCTATACAAAACAGTGTATAGAGGAAGCCTTAAGACTCTATCCGCCGGCATATGTCATAGATAGAACTGCCATTGCGGATGATATTGTTCAGGGGCAAAACTTTCCAAAAGACTGCTTAATTTTAATGTCTATATACGAATTACACAGGTCATCTGCTTTTTGGGATTCTCCCGAAGAATTTAACCCGGACCGATTCGATATTGCTTTAAAACGGGACTACTCAAGTCATTATTACCCATTTGGTGCAGGACCCAGAATGTGTGTGGGAAATAATTTTGCTATGTATGAAATGATCATCGCCATAGCTCAAATCATTAAGAAATTTCATATTAGTACGGATCTTAAAACTGTTGAAGTTAACCCCCTGATCTCATTGAAACCTCTAAAAGTGCCTGTAAAGTTTATTCTGCACTGATCAGGATAAATTTTATTTTCCTGGTTGCGCAAAGATTTTTACTTAAAATCAGGAAAGCATTATGAAAACGTATTTGATTGAGCGGGAAATTGCGGAAGTAGGTAAATTATCGGCAGAACAATTAAAAGCAATTTCTCAAACATCTTGCGGGGTATTAATTGAAATGGGCCCTGAAATAGAATGGCTGCACAGCTATGTCGCAGAAGACAAAATATATTGTGTTTACCGGGCAGAAAATAAGGAATTGATCTTGGAACATGCAAATAAAGGAGGATTTCCTGCAAATTCAGTAAGTGAAGTAGCAGCAAGGATAAGTCCCGAAAAAGCTAATTAATTTTCAAAAGGATAAATCGTATCTTAGCTTGATAGCATAAATAAAACTTACTTCCATAAAGTTTAGGAACTCTTGTTGAATACAAAAAGTAAGAACTCACATTTAATAAAAACCGAAGCCAAACGCCTCGGTTTTTTGTCTTGTGGTTTTTCCAAAGCAGATTTTTTAGAAGAGGAGGCGCCAAGGCTGGAAAAGTGGCTAAATAAAAACATGCATGGAGAAATGCAGTATATGGAGAACCATTTCGATAAACGTTTAGATCCGAGCTTATTGGTTGATGGAGCCAAATCGGTTATTTCGCTTTTACTAAATTATTGTCCTCAGGAAACACAAAAAAATGATACCTATAAAATATCTAAATACGCCTATGGCCAGGATTACCATCATGTCATTAAATCCAAATTAAGACAACTTCAGGAATTTATTTCAGAAGAAATAGGAGAGGTGAACGGTCGTGCTTTTGTAGATTCGGCCCCGGTACTGGACAAGGCATGGGCAGCTAAAAGTGGCCTGGGCTGGATTGGGAAACATTCTAATCTTCTCACCCAACAAATAGGTTCCTTTTACTTTATTGCCGAATTAATTGTGGATCTTGAACTGGAATACGATTCCCCTGTGACTGATCATTGTGGAAGCTGTACTGCCTGCATAGATGCCTGCCCCACTGAAGCCATTGTTGAACCTTATGTAGTAGACGGAAGCAAATGTATTTCCTATTTCACTATTGAACTTAAAAATGAAATTCCAACCTCTGTAAAAGATAAGTTTGATGATTGGATCTTTGGTTGTGATGTTTGTCAGGATGTATGTCCCTGGAACAGGTTTTCGAAAGCGCACCGGGAACCCCTATTTAATCCGCATCCGGAACTTTTGTCTATGACCAAAAAAGATTGGGAAGAAATCACTGAAGACGTTTTTAAGAAGGTATTTCAAAAATCAGCGGTTAAGCGAACGAAATTTTCAGGTTTACAGCGAAACATAGAATTTCTTAAATAAAACACCCAGAAACTACAACGTTTTCGAAGGTAAAATGATCAGTTTTTCAATAAGATTTTATTGTTAATAAAGATAAAGGACTATATTGAAGGTCTGTTTACCAAGTATTTACAAAAGGATTAAATTTAATTACTCTACACAGCGTATACTATGAAGATTATAAAACCCGAGTTAAGTTTTTGGCAAATATTCAATATGAATGTCGGCTTTCTCGGTATCCAGTTCAGTTTCGGACTACAACAGAGTGCAATTAATCCTATTTTTCTTTTTTTAGGGGCACCTGAAGATATGCTGCCTATATTAAATATCGCCGGGCCGGTTACAGGTTTGGTCATACAGCCTCTTATTGGGGCCATTTCTGACAAAACATGGTCGCCGCGTTGGGGCCGGAGAAAACCATTTTTCCTGATCGGGGCAATAATTGGAAGTTTGTGCTTGTTCGCATTTCCATTGAGTCCGGCGTTATGGTTTGCCGTGGGGTTACTTTGGATTTTAGATGTTGGAAACAACATGGCAATGGAACCTTACAGGGCCTTTGTAGGCGACAAGTTACCTAATAAGCAATTGAGTTTAGGTTATCAAATGCAGAGTCTTTTTGTTGGTGCTGGTATTGTACTGGCCAATGCGTCCATTTTCTTGTTCCAGGATTGGTTTGGTGGAGATGCCAATGCTGAAGTGGCGGGTTCTATTCCTAAATGGTTGTACTATTCCTTTTTTATAGGTTCGGCTTTATCGGTAACCACCATTTTATGGTCTGTTCTTAAAACCCCTGAAATCCCTCCCAGCGATGAAGAGCTTGCCGAAATTAATTCTCATAAGAATTTGCCTTTTGCAGCTCGTTTTAAAATGCCTTTTGTTGAAATTTCGAAAGCGGTTAAGGAAATGCCAAAGTTTATGTGGAAGCTTTCAGTCGTATATCTTTTTCAATGGTATGCGCTATTTGTTTATTGGCAGTTTATAACACCTTTGTTTATGAAAACCATGGGATATGATCTGTCATCGGCAGCTGCGCAATCGGCAAAAATGAGTACTACGTATAATATTGCTACTGTAGTGGTTGCTTTGGCCTTGGTTCCTTTGACATTAAAGTATGGCGGAAAGAAAATATATGCAGCCAGCTTATTCGGTACCGGCCTCGCCTTAATAAGCATACCATATATTTTGGATCCAATTTATGTCCTGTTTCCGATGGTCCTTTTTGGGATTGGTTGGGCGGCCATGATGGGCATTCCGTATACTATGGTCTCCAAAATTGTACCTCAGGATAGAAGAGGTGTATATATGGGTATTTTGAATATGATGATTGTGATTCCTATGGGAATTGAAACCCTAACCTTCGGAACAATCTTTAAAAACTTCTTGGGCGGTAATGCCATTAACGCAATGCTTTTTGCCGGAGGATTCTTTTTTATTGCCGCGATATTGGCCCTGCGCTTAAATGTGACCGCAGAAGAATCCCAGGCATAGGGTAATACCGAAAAAGGAAAACTCAATTATCCCATAAGCGCTAAGGATGGGTATTTTATTATGAGAATTTTCTTTATTTCTGTAAAAAATAATGGAGGTTCCAAAAGCACCATCGAAAGATTGATGTAATTTTAATTGTATTCAAAGATATGTTTGTATCCCAAGAAATACTCTTAAATTTGAGATTCAAAATCAATCCATGGCAGAAGAGAAAAAAAGAAGAGAGGCATTGATCTATCATGCCAAACCTACACCAGGTAAAATTAAAGTTGTTCCTACGAAACCCTACGCCACTCAACGCGATTTGGCTCTTGCATATTCTCCGGGTGTAGCCGAGCCTTGTCTGGAAATTAAAAAGGACAAGGAAAATGTATATAAGTACACAGCAAAAGGAAATATTGTAGCCATTATTACCAATGGCACAGCTGTTCTGGGGCTTGGAGATATTGGTCCGGAGGCCTCCAAACCTGTAATGGAGGGCAAAAGTTTACTATTTAAAATTTTTGCGGACATAGATGGGATTGATATAGAACTTGACACAAAAGATGTGGACAAGTTTGTAGAAACCGTAAAGATTATTGCACCCACTTTTGGAGGAATAAATCTGGAAGATATTAAAGCTCCTGAAGCTTTTGAAATTGAGAGAAGATTAAAGGAAGAGCTTGATATTCCTGTGATGCATGATGATCAGCATGGAACGGCTATAATTTCATCTGCTGCATTGTTAAATGCCTTGGAGTTAGCAAATAAGAAAATTGAAAAAGTAAAGATCGTTGTTAGTGGGGCAGGGGCTGCAGCGGTTTCATGTACAAGACTTTATAAAGCCTTTGGAGCTGTATCAGAGAATATCGTAATGTTAGATAGCAAAGGCGTAATTCGCCAGGATGCAGAGAATCTTTCCAAAGAAAAACTCGAGTTTGCCACAAAGCGGAAGATAAACACTTTGGAGGAAGCCATAATTGATGCAGACGTATTTATAGGCCTTTCAATTGCCGATATCCTGACTCCGGCAATGCTTAAATCGATGGCAAAAGACCCAATAGTCTTTGCTATGGCAAATCCTGATCCTGAGATAAAATATGAATTGGCCTGCAGCACCAGAGATGATGTTATTATGGCTACCGGAAGATCTGATCATCCTAATCAGGTGAATAATGTTTTGGGTTTTCCATTTATATTTCGAGGGGCACTGGACGTTAGGGCTACTAAAATTAATGAAACCATGAAAATGGCAGCTGTAAAAGCACTATCTGAATTGACTAAGCAACCCGTTCCCGAACAGGTAAATATTGCTTATGGGGAAACGAGATTAACTTTTGGCAAGGATTATATAATTCCAAAACCTTTTGACCCTAGGCTTATAGCAGAAATACCCCCGGCAGTAGCAAAAGCAGCCATGGAAAGCGGAGTTGCCAAGGCGCCAATTGAAGACTGGAACAGATATAGGGAAGATCTCCTTAAGAGATCCGGAGATGATAATAAGGTGATGCGCCTGTTAATGAATAGGGCTAAGAGTAATCCAAAAAGGATTGTTTTTGCCGAGGCAAATCATCTGGATGTGCTGAAAACTGCCCAAATTGCCTATGAAGAAGGGATAGCGATCCCTATCTTATTGGGAAACAGAGAGGTTATCCTGGAATTGAAAAATGAATTGGAGTTTGATGCAGATGTAGTAATAATTGATCCTAAGGATGAAGATTCCGAGGCTAAAAGAAAAAGTTACGCTGCTAAATTTTTCGAAGCAAGAAAAAGAAACGGAGTTACTCTGTATGGCGCGAATACTAAAATGAGGGAGCGTAATTATTTTGGAGCAATGATGGTCTTGGAAGGCGATGCCGATGGAATGATTTCAGGGCATTCTAGGGCATATGCAAATGTGGTAAAGCCAATTTTTGAAGTCATAGGAAAGGCAAATAACGTTTCAAAGGCGGCAACTGCTCATATTATGATTACCCAGAGGGGTCCCTTAATCCTTGCAGATACCTCAATTAATATTGATCCGAATGCAGAAGAACTGGCTGAGATAACTCAGATGACTGCCAATCTGGGTCTTGCCTTTGGTTTTGATCCTGTTTTGGCACTTCTGTCGTATTCTAATTTTGGTTCCTCCAACCATCCACATGCCGTTAAGGTAAGAGAAGCTGTTAAGATATTACACTCAAATAATCCGCAATTAATAGTTGATGGAGAAATACAAACTGATTTTGCACTTAACAAAAAACTTCGAAAAAGTCAGTTTCCCTTTTCCTCCCTGGCAGGTAAAAAAGTGAATACATTAATTTTCCCTAATCTTGAATCTGCAAATATTACCTATAAATTACTTAAAGAGCTTCATGCTGCAGAATCAATTGGGCCAATTATGCTGGGCCTTAGAAAGGCGGTTCACGTTTTGCAATTGGGTGCCAGTGTAGAAGAGATGGTAAATATGACTGCGGTAGCGGTTATAGATGCCCAGGAGCGTGAGAAAAGGCGGAAAGTAAAAATGGGATTGAGCAACCAGACGGATTAATACACCATTTCAATAATAAATAAAATATAAATGATTACCCATTTAAAAGGTAGGCTTGTAGAAAAGAATCCCACTTTCGTGGTAATAGAATGTGGCGGAGTTGGCTATTTCGTAAACATTTCACTTCACACTTTTTCAAAAATTACGAATTCAGAAAGTATTCAGCTTTATACTCATTTACAGATAAAGGAAGACTCGCATACCCTATACGGATTTGCGGAAAACTCTGAAAGAGAAATATTCAGGTTATTGCTGTCTGTTTCAGGAATTGGATCAAGTATTGCGAGAACAATGCTTTCTTCGCTTACCCCCGTGCAGATTAAGAACGCAATTGCCAGTGGGGATGTTCCTACAATTCAGGCTGTTAAGGGTATAGGCGCCAAAACAGCTCAACGTGTTATTTTAGACCTAAAAGACAAGGTTTTAAAAATCTATGATATTGACGAAGTT